>JBFGDW010000114.1:0-9729 GCA_041580435.1 Candidatus Polarisedimenticolia bacterium
GCGCCGCGGCCTCGGCGGCGCGGGGCAGGAGAAGCGCCACCAGGCCCCCAAAGAGCGCCCACAGCGTCCACCGCATCTTGCCTGCCACCTCGCCGCGCTCCTTCCCGGGGCGCGGACGCTATCACCCGTTCCTTGACGCTTCCAGGCCCCTCCGCTAGATTCGGGTTCCCGTTGAGGCCACCCCCCCGGAAGCCACGCCGTTGACCTCCTCCCCCGCGCCCATCATCACCCTCACCTCCGACTTCGGACTCGCCGACAGCTACGTGGCCGAGATGAAGGGGGCGATCCTGTCGCGGCTACCGGCGGTGGTGCTGGTGGATGTGAGCCACGATGTCCCGCCCCACGACGTGGAGGCCGGGGCCTACCTCCTGCAGCGCGCCGTCCCCACCTTCCCGGCCGGAACGGTCCATTTGGCTGTGGTGGACCCAGGGGTGGGCAGCGCCCGGCGGGGACTGGTTCTGGCCGCCGCCGGCCAGTGGCTGGTGGGGCCGGACAACGGCCTGCTGGGTCCGTTTCTGGCGGGGTCCGGGGCATGGAGCCTGGATGCGGCACGCCTGGCCACCGGTCCGGTGTCGGCCACCTTCCACGGTCGCGACCTGTTCGCCCCCGCCGCCGCCCGCCTGGCCGCTGGCGAGGAGCCTGACGCCTTCGCCACACCCGTGGCCGATCCCGTCCGGCCGGAGGCGACGCCGCGCCCACGGATCCTGCATGTGGACCGCTTCGGCAACTGTGTCACCAACCTGGCGCCGGACCGGCTGCCCGAGGGGGGCTGGATCCTGGAGGCCGGGGGCCACGCTGTCCGCCGCCGGGTCTCCACCTATGCTGACGCTCCGCCTGGCGAGCCGGTGCTCATCCTGGGATCGGCCGGCCTCCTGGAGATCGCCCTGCGCGAGGAGAGCGCCGCGGCCCGTCTGGGTCTGCGCCGCGGGCAACCCGTTCACCTCTCTTCCTCGGGCGACGCACCCTCGCAGAAAGGCACGCGACCATGAGCTCCTTCCACCGCCACGGCCGGCGGCGGCGTCCGCGCCGCTTCCTGCGCTGGGTCATTCTCCTGCTGCTGCTGGCCGCAGCGGTCTGGCTGGCCGCCGGCTGGCGTGCCGGCAGCCTCGTCCGCCGCGCCCAGGACGCCCTCCTGGCCGGTGAGCCCGAGCGCGCTGCCCGCCTGCTGGACCGGGCGGCCTTCTACCGTGCCGGCGCCGGGAAGGTCCTGGAGGCACGCGGCCTGGCGGCGCTCCTGGCCGGCCGCGGCGAGGAGGCGGGGAGGCTGCTGGCCGAGGCGCGCACGGCGGGGGTGCGGCGCAGCGGCCTGGACCTGCCCCGGGCCGCCGCCTCCCTGGCCGACGGCGCCCAGTACGAGGCGCTGGCCGGGCTGGCCGCCCACCGCCAGGAGGCTGGCGGCGCCGACATCCCGCCCCTGTTCGCGGCCGAGGCCGAGCTGGCGCTGGACCGGCTGGACGCCGCTGCGGCCCTCCTGGCGCGCGCAGCGGCCGGGGAGCGCCGGGATCGCCTGCAGGAGATCCTGAGCCGGCGGAAGCGGGACGGGCGCGCCATCAGCCTGGTGGACCGGACCGGGCGGCCGGTCTATGGACGCCAGCTTGGCAGCGGCGAGGCGGTGGTGGAGGTGCCGGAGCTGGGCGCCGCCCTGGACGGCCCGGAGGGGTTGCTCGCCCGGCTGGAGCGCCGCGATCGCACCGGGGTCGTCACCCTGACCCTGGATCTCACCTACCAGCGGGCCGCCCACGCCGCCCTGGGCCGGTTTGCCGGCGCCTTCGTGGCGCTGGACCCGGCCAGCGGCGAGATCCTGGCGCTGGTGAACCATCCCGGCGCCGGCGACGGCGGCGTGCCCGCCTACCGCCGCCAGTTCGAGCCCGGCTCCATCCTCAAGATGATCACCCTGGCCGCCACCCTGGACGGCGGGGTGGATCCCGGCAGCCTCTTCCCGCTCGGCTGCAGTGGCAACATGACCCTGGACGGGCGCCTGTTCTACGACTGGACGCGGCACGGCACCGTGGCCGATGCCGACGCCGCCACCGCGGTCTCCTGCAACCTGGCCTTCGCCGCCATGGGGCTGGAGCTGGGCCAGGCGCGCCTGGACGACGCCCTGCGCGCCTTCGGCTTCGGGCAGGGACCGCCTGCCGGCGACCTCCTCATGGAGTTCGGCCGCCTGCTGCCGGTGGAGCCCTCCACGCCACGCCTTGGACTCGCCCAGCGGGCGGTGGGGCTGGAGAACGTGACCATCACCCCGCTGCACGCAGCCGTGGTGGCCGCCGCCCTGGCCCACGGCGGCAAGGCGGCGCGGCCGCATCTGGTGCAGTCGGTCCGGGCCCTGGGTGCCGCCACGCCCTACCGGCGCGGGGAGGCCGGGATCCTGCTGGAGGCGACCACGCCCTCGACCGCCGAGGTGATCGGCCGGGCCATGCGCGCGGTGATCACCTCGCCCGAGGGGACCGGCCGGAGGGCCGCCCTCCCCGGCCTGGAGTTCGCCATCAAGACCGGGACCGCCGGGGAGCGCCAGCCTGGGCTCAACAGCATCATCTTCGGATACGCCCCCGTGGAGCAGCCGCGTGTCGCCTTCGCCTTCGTCGCCGAGCACGCCGGCAAGGCAGAGCTGGAAGGGGCGCGCATCGTCCGCGACTTCCTCACCACCGTGCGCAGCGAGTTCGGGTCGCGATGATCCATCGCCGCCTGCGGGTCCTGGCGCTGGCCACCGTGGTGGCCGGCTCGGCCGCCTGCCTCCGGCCGGGAGCGGCGCCACCGCAGGTCGCGCCCCAGCCGCCTGCCGCCGCCCCGACGCCGGCTGCGGACCGGGCCGATCCGTCCACACGGGAGGGGCGTGCCCAGGTGCTGGACGCCGTGGTGGAGGTGCTCCAGGAGAACCTGGCCCTGCCGGCCGGTGGCCAGGCACTACCCCTCCAGCGGCTCCGGGAGCGGCGCGAGGAGCTGCTGGAGGCGGCCGATGCCGCCACCTTCTACGCCGCCCTCTCGGAGCTTCTCGCGGCGGCCGGGACGCGCCACCTCTATCTCTACCGGCCGGGGCGGGATCTGTTCGACCGGCCGCGGGAAGAGACGCGCCTGGTGGGCGCGACGCTGACCGATATCAACGGCTACAGCTTCGTGGGGGACGTCTGGGAAGGGGGACCCGCCCACGAGGCCGGCCTCCTCTATGGCGACGAGCTGCTTCCCATGCAAGGGCAGGCGCCGGCCCTGGATCCCCTCCCGGCCGGAGTGGAGAGCGTCACCCTCTGGGTCCGGCGCACCCGGGAGGGCGAGCCGTTCTACCTCACCATCCCCACGGTGGCGGGGGACACCCTCTGGTACCTGGCCGAGTCGACCCGCGCCTCCATCCGCACCGTGCAGATGGGAGCCTGCCGCGTCGGGATCATCCACCTGCGCACCTTCGCCGACGAGGACCTGGTGGAGGAGATCATCACCGGCGCCCACTTCGACGAGGCCGACGGCATCATCCTCGACCTGAGGGGAAACCAGGGGGGCGAGATCCGCCTGGCCGGAGAGGTGTTCGACCTCCTCACCCGCGAGCCGTCGGTCTGGATCCACTACCGGCAGCGGGCCTACCCCTTCCCGGCGACCTCCTGGAACCGGCCCCTCCTGGTGCTGGTGGACGGCACCACCGGCAGCGCGGCGGAGATCTTCGCGGCGGCGGTGCGGGCCCGGGGCCTGGGCACCCTCATCGGCGCCACCACCGCCGGGCAGGTGCAGGGCAGCCGTCTCTTCCCCCTCCCCGACGGCTCGCGCCTGCTGGTGCCGGTCACCACCGTCACCCTGCCGGGAGGCGCGCCCCTGGAAGGGAACGGCGTCCGCCCCGACAAGCCGGTGCCGCGCCCCCTCATGTATGCCCAGGGGGACGACCCGCCCATGGCCCGGGCGGTGCAGATCCTCACCGCCGAGCTGGCCTGCCCCGAGCCGCTTCCCCCCGAGCGGTTCCCCCACCAGGACCTGGGGCCGCCGGAAGGGGGTGGTCCCGCGGGAGAGCCGGTGCCATAATCGGCGCCCATGGGCTCCCTTCCCGTCTCGGAGATCGTGCTGGCGGCGGCGGTCCGCACCCCCATCGGCCGCTTCGGCGGGGCCCTGACGGGAGTTCCTGCCCCCGCGCTGGGGGCGGTGCCGGTCCGGGCCGCCCTGGACCGGGCCGGCCTGCCCGCCAGCGCCGTCAGCGAGCTCATCTTCGGCAACGCCCGGCCCGCCGGCGTGGGCCCCAACCCGGCCCGCCAGGTGGCCCGGGCCGCCGGCCTGCCTGACGCCGTCCCGGCCTACACCATCAACCAGGCCTGCGGGTCCGGCCTGCGCGCCATCCTGAGCGCCATCCAGTCCGTGGCCCTGGGGGACGCCCGCCTGGTGGTGGCCGGCGGCACCGAGTCCATGAGCCGCGTGCCGTACCTTCTCACCGACGCCCGCTGGGGACACCGGCTGGGGCACCAGACGCTGGTGGACGGCATGTACCGGGACGGCTTCCTCTGCCCGCTCTGCGGGCTGGTCATGGGCGAGACGGCCGAGGCGCTGGCCGACGAGTACGGCATCGACCGGGCCGCCCAGGACGCCTACGCCGCCGACTCCCAGAACCGGGCCGAGGCCGCCCGGCGGGCGGGGCGCTTCCAGGACGAGATCGCGCCGGTGTCCGCTCCCGGGCCGCGCTCCGGCGAGACGGCGGAGCTCACCACCGACGAGCACCCCCGGGACGGCGTCACGCCGGCGTCGCTGGCGCGCCTGCCGCCGGTCTTCCGCGACGGAGGGACGGTGCACGCCGGCAACTCCTCGGGGATCACCGACGGCGCCGCCGCCGTGCTGGTCCTGAGCGCCGACACCGCCCGGGAGCTGGGCGTCACTCCCATGGCGCGGGTGACGGCCTACGAGACCGCCGGGGTGGACCCGGGCCGGATGGGGATCGGCCCTGTGCCAGCCGTGCGGCGCCTGCTCGAGCGCTGCCGGCTGTCGATGGCGGACGTGGACCTGGTGGAGATCAACGAGGCGTTCGCCGTGCAGGTCCTGGCCTGCGTCAAGGACCTGGGCCTGGACCGCGAGCGGCTGAACGTCAACGGCGGCGCCATCGCCCTGGGACATCCCATAGGGGCCACCGGGGCCCGGATCGTCGTCACCCTCCTGCATGAGATGGTCCGGCGCCACGCCCGGCGGGGCCTGGCCACCCTCTGCGTGTCCGGGGGCCTGGGACTGGCCCTCCTGGTGGAGACGCCATGACCGAAAAACGGGAGCCCATGAAGCACGTGGCGGTGGCGGTGGGGCGCGTGGCCCGGGTGACGCTGCAGCGGCCGCCGGTGAACGTGCTCAACCTGGAGATGCTGGGGGAGCTGGAGCGGACGTTCCGCGAGCTGATCCCCTCGGAGCCGGCCGTGGTGGTGCTGGAGGCGGAGGGACGCGCCTTCTGCGCCGGCGTGGACATCGCCGACCACACCGAGGACCGGGTGGGCGGCATGCTGGAGGTCTTCCACTCGGTCTTTGCCGCCATGAACGCCCTGGATGTCCCGCTGGTGGCCCTGGTGAAGGGGGCCGCCCTGGGCGGAGGGTGCGAGCTGGTGTGCGCCTGCGACATGGTCCTGGCCAGCCGCTCGGCCACCTTCGGCCAGCCGGAGATCAAGGTCGGGGTGTTCCCGCCGGTGGCGGCGGTGGAGCTGCAGCGGGTGGTGGGGCCGCGCCGGGCGGCGGAGATGATCCTCACGGGCGAGCCGTTCAGCGCCCAGCAGGCGGCGGCCATCGGGCTGGTGAACCGGGTCCTGCCCGACGAGGAGTTCGACCAGCAGGCCGAGGCGTTCCTGGGGCTCCTGAGCCGCCACAGCCGGCCGGTCCTCAGCTTCACCAAGCAGGCGCTCCGCCTGGGACGCAACCAGACCCTGGAGCAGGCCCTGCCCGAGCTGGAGGTCCTGTACCTGGACAAGCTCATGCAGACCCAGGACGCCCGGGAGGGGATCCGGGCGTTCATGGAGAAGCGGCCGCCGCGCTTCCAGGACCTCTGAAGCCGCCCCAGTGGCTCCCGGCTCCGCCGGCGCCACTGGCCGGTGCTAGAATCCCTCCCTTCCGCCCGAACCGGCGCCTGGAGCAGAATCATGGCCTACAAGGGAGTCGATTTCTACCTGGTCGACGAGCTGTTCACCGAGGAGGAGATCCTCATCCGCGACTCGGTGCGCGAGTTCGTCAGCGATCAGCTCATCCCCGTCATCGAGAGGCACAACCGGGAGGGGTCGTTCCCGGCCCATCTTGTCCCCGGCCTGGGCGAGCTGGGCGTCTTCGGCGCCAACCTGAAGGGGTACGGCTGCGCCGAGGTGAGCAGCGTCGCCTACGGCCTCATGATGCAGGAGCTAGAGCGGGGTGACTCGGGGCTGCGCTCGTTCGTGTCGGTGCAGGGGGCCCTGTGCATGTACCCCATCCACCGGTTCGGCAGCGACGAGCAGAAGGAGCGCTGGCTCCCGGCCATGGCCAAGGGGAAGGCCATCGGCTGCTTCGGCCTCACCGAGGCCGACTTCGGCTCCAACCCGGGCGGGCTCATCACCCGGGCCGAGAAGACCGCCGATGGCTACGTTCTCAACGGCAGCAAGTACTGGATCACCAGCGGCACCATCGCCGACGTGGCCGTGGTGTGGGCCAAGCTGGACGGGGTCATTCGCGGCTTCCTGGTGGAGAAGGGCGCTCCCGGATACACCAGCAAGGACATCAAGGGGAAGTTCTCCCTGAGGGCCTCGGTGACCTCCGAGCTGGTCTTCGACAACACGCCTCTGCCCGAGACCGCGCTCCTTCCGGGTACCGAGGGGCTCAAGAGCGCCCTGTCCTGCCTCAACCAGGCCCGCTACGGCATCGCCTGGGGGGCCATCGGCTCGGCCCAGGCGGTGTTCGAGGAGGCCGTGCGCTACGCCAAGGGTCGCGTCCAGTTCGGCAAGCCCATCGCCGCCTTCCAGCTCCAGCAGGCCAAGCTGGCCGACATGCTCACCGAGATCACCAAGGCCCAGCTGGTCTGCGCCCGGCTGGGCCGCCTCAAGGACGAGGGGCGCGCCACCCCGGCCCAGGTCTCCCTGGCCAAGCGCAACAACGTGGCCATGGCCCTGGACATCGCCCGCTCGGCCCGGGACCTGCTGGGCGGCGTGGGGATCATGGACGAGTACCAGGTCTTCCGGCACATGTGCAACCTGGAATCGGTGAAGACCTACGAGGGGACCCACGACATCCACACCCTGATCCTGGGTGAGGCCATCACCGGGATGGCGGCGTTCGAGTAGAACCGCCCTCCCGGGCCGCCAGGAACTCGGCCAGGCGCCCCGCCCCCTCCCGGACGTCCTCCTCCCGGGGCAGCAGGCTGATCACCAAAAACGCCCCTGGGGGAAAATCGAAGAGGTAGCCCGGCTGTACCAGCACGTCGTGGCGCTCCAGCAGCTCCAGCGCGTCCTCCTCGTCGGCGCGCACCGCCGGCAGGCGCACCACGGCGGACCAGCCGCCGGCCGACGGCAGGAGCTGGGCGCCGGGCGTCGCGGCCACCGCCCGGGCCAGCGTCTCCCGGTTCGTCCGCAGCCGGCACCGCAGCGCTTGCCGGAAGGCGCCGGCGGCGGCGAGCCAGGACGGCAGGGCCAGCTGCTGGGGGGTGGCCACCGACAGGTAGGTGTCGGCGATCCACTCCAGCTGCTTGAAGGCGGCGCGGGCCGCCTCCGGCTCTCCGCCCACGGCGATCCACCCCACCTTCATCTGCGGCAGCCCCGACCCCTTGGACAGCCCTCCGAGGGAGAAGCACGGCCTCCCCTGGCCGGCCAGCGCCAGGGGAGGCGCGGGAGAGTCTTCCCCGGCCCCCGTTCTCATCCAGAGGGGATCAGCGTGGAACACGAAATCGGCGAACACCTCGTCGGCGATGAGAGCCACTCCGGGAGGCAAGCAGCGGGACAGCGCCTGCAGCTCTCGCTGCCCCAGCAGCCAGCCGGTGGGGTTGTGAGGCGTGATGAGGACCACGGCCCTGGTGCGCGGGCCGGCGCGGCGCGCCACCTCTCCCGGGTCCAGTCGCCAGGCGCCGTCCAGGGCCAGGGGATAGGGCACTGCCCGCGCCCCCTCCAGGGCGGCCAGGTGCTCCAGCAGGGGGTAGCCCGGGTGGGGCACCAGCACCTCGTCGCCGGGGTCGCAGAGCAGCTTGAACAGCCAGGCGTAGGCCTCGCTGGTGGAGGCGGCCAGGAGAATGCGGCCGGCTTCGGGACGGCGGGCGGCCGGGTGCCCCGCCGTCCGGCCAGCCAGGTCCGCCGCCACCGCTTCCCGCGCCGCCAGCAGGCCGCGCGGGTCCGGCGCGTAGGCCGCTCCGCCCGGGTCGGCCAGGGGTGGCAGCGCCGCGCCACCCGGCGGCAGCCCCACCGCCGTGGGATTGGCCGCGGTCAGG
Source organism: Candidatus Polarisedimenticolia bacterium (assembly GCA_041580435.1). Lineage (GTDB taxonomy): Bacteria > Acidobacteriota > Polarisedimenticolia > SMYD01 > SMYD01 > JBFGDW01. The sequence goes on from JBFGDW010000114.1 coordinate 8,372, forward strand.
TCCAGCCAGGGGCGCCCCTGGGCGCGGCGGCGCTCCAGGAGGGCGGAGAGCCGGTTGGGCTGCTGCTGCCGGGGCAGGCGGCGGGAGAAGCGGAGGGACACCCCGCCAGTCTAGCGCCCGGGCGGGCGCCTCAGCGGCCGGCGGGAGCGTCGGCGGGCTGGGCCCCCAGGAAGTCCACCGGGATCTTGTGGGTGTGGAAGGCCGACAGCAGGTTCGCCTTGTCCACCGCCTTGGTGTAGGCCTCCTCCGCCTCCACGATGCCGTCCTTCACCAGCTTGAGCAGGGAATCGTTCATGGTGATCATGCCGTGCTTCTTGCCGGTCTGCATCATGGAGTGGATCTGGAAGGTCTTCCCCTCGCGGATGAGATTGGCGATGGCCGGCACCGCCATGAGCACTTCCAGGGCCGCCACGCGTCCGCCCCCCTTCTTGCGGCACAGAACCTGGGCGATGACCGCCTTGAGGGACTCGGCCAGCATGACCCGGATCTGGGGCTGCTGGTCCGCCGGGAACTGGTCGATGAGCCGGTCCACGGTGGAGATGGCCGAGGAGGTGTGCAGGGTGCCGAACACCAGGTGGCCCGTCTCGGCGGTCTCCATGGCGATGGCGATGGTCTCCAGGTCCCGCATCTCCCCCACCAGGACGATGTCCGGGTCCTCGCGCAGGGCGGCCCGCAGCGCGCGCTTGAACCCATTGGTGTGGACGCCGACCTCGCGCTGGTTGATGAGGCAGCGCTTGTTGTCGTGGACGAACTCGATGGGGTCCTCGATGGTGATGACGTGATCGGCCCGCTTGGCATTGATGAGGTCGATGAGGGCGGTGAGGGTGGTGGACTTCCCTGAGCCTGTGGGCCCGGTGACCAGGACCAGCCCCTTGGTGAGGTAACAGAGGTTGCGGATCTCCTGGGACAGCCCCAGGTCGTCGGCGGTGAGGATCTTGGAGGGAATGACCCGGAACACGGCGCCGGGCCCCTTCCGGTCCCGGAACAGGTTGCAGCGGAAGCGGCACAGCCCCCGGATCTCGTAGGCGAAGTCCGTGTCGTTGTCCCGGCCGAACTCCTCCCAGTTGGCCTCGGGGGAGATGGGTCGCAGCAAGGCGGTCATGGCCTCGGGCGTGAGCGTGGAGCGGCCGGGCATGGGGCGCATCTCGCCGTCCACACGCAGAAGGGGCGCCGCGCCGCAGCTCAGGTGCATGTCCGAGGCGCCGGCGTCCACCATGGCCCGGAAGAGACCGTCCATGGCTGCGGTGGTCCCAGCGGCCGGCGCCGGGGCCGCCACCGGGGCCGGCGCGGGGCTGGCGGGCACGGCCGGGACGTTGTCCCGGATGCGGATGGTCACCGGTCCCGAGCCGCCGGCCTCC
>JBFGDW010000115.1:0-9662 GCA_041580435.1 Candidatus Polarisedimenticolia bacterium
CCGGTCCGTGCTCCTACGGCTATCCCTTGCTCCTCAACTCGCAGCACGACCACGGTGTAGGCGTCCACACCGATGTCCTGGCTGGCGGAGGCGAAAGCGATGGCCAGGGCCAGGGCGGCCACCACCCACGGAGCCTCGGGATGGTGGCCCACGCCGGCCAGTGCCAAGGTCGTGGCGAACAGGCAGATTTGCGTCACCAGGGCCCAGCCGCGCCGCCGCCCCATCCCCGGTGGGTGGTAGCGGTCCATGAGGGGCGACCAGAGGACCTTGAAGGTCCAGGGGGCCTGGGCCAGGGTGATCAGGCCGACGATCCGGATGTCCACGCCAGCAGTGCGCATCCAAACGGGAATGGCGATCCAGACCAGCCCCAGTGGCAGTCCCGATGAGAAGGAGAGGAGCGTCACCGACGCCGTCCGCCAGGACATCATGGCCAGGTAGAGGCTCTCCAGTGTGCCCGGGCGGCGGGGTGGCGGCGATGGCGTGGAGGGGCTCATGCGGCGGCGAGGCTAGCATGGTGCCCGGCCGCCTTCGGTGCAACAGATCCGCCGCCGCCTGCGGCTCAGCCCTTGAGCGGCGAGGCGGCCAGCCCGAACCGCTGCCGGATCGACTCCACCCGGGCGCGCAGCTTCCGGCTGTAGCTCTCGGGCAGGTAGACGGCCCGGCCGTAGGCCCGCCGGTAGCGCGGCAGGAGGTCCGGCCGCTCCCGCTCCAGGAAGGCGTAGAGGGTCGGCCGGACGCAGTCGCGCACGAACAGCGGCTGGGCGCTCAGCCAGCCGGCACCCGCCCCGGCGGCGGCCCTGGCCAGCGACGTGAGCGAGGCGTGGGAGTCGGTGAGCCCCGGCAGCACCGGCATGGCGAAGACGCCCGCCGCGATCCCGCCCCGGCGCAGGGCGGCCAGGGCGTCCAGGCGCAGGTCGGGGCGCGGGGCCCGGGGCTCCAGGCGCCGCGCCAGGTCGGTGTCCACCGTCACCACCGTCATGTTGACGTGGACGTCGTTGCGCCGGCCGGCGGCCTGCAGGAGATCCAGGTCGCGCACAACCAGGTCCGACTTGGTGGTGATGGACAGGCGCACGCCGGAGGCCCGCGCCAGGTGCTCCAGCAGCCGGCGGGTGAGCCCCAGCGTGCGCTCGGCCGGCTGGTAGGGGTCGGTGACCGTCCCCATGGCGATGTGCTGCCCGCGCAGGTCCCGTCCCGCCAGCTCCCGCTCCAGGACCTGGGGCGCGTTCCCCTTGGCGAAGATGAGGGTCTCGAACTGCTCCGGATGCTCGAGCCCCATGAAGGTGTGGGTGTAGCGGGCGTAGCAGTAGACGCAGGCGAACTCGCACCCCCGGTAGGGGTTCAGGGTCAGATCGAAGGGCATCCGCTCCGAGGTGCAGCGGTTGAGGGCGGTGCGCACGGGCAGGTCGCGGATGCGGATGACCCTGCGCGTGCGCAGGAGGGGCGCCCCTGCAGCCCGGCCTTCCAGCCCGCGGGGGGCCGGCGTCAGGCCGGGGAGGGGGAGGGGCGGCGTGGCCATGCAACAGGCATACGCCAGCGGAGAGCGAAAGTCAAGCGAAAACGGGAGTGCGCGACTCGCCGGCGGAGGCCGACCTCAGAGGGTCTCCAGCAACGCCCCCACCCGCAGGCGCAGCTCGGTGCGCACCCGCCGGAAGGCGCCCAGGCGGGCGTCCCGGCCCCCCTTCACCGCGGCCGGGTCGGGCAGGGGCCAGTGGACGCGCCGCGCGGGGCGGGGGAGGATGGGGCAGACCTCCTCGCCGCACAGCGTCACCACGGTGGAGATGCGATCCAGCGGGACGGCGTCGATCCCCTTGGGCTTCTGGCCCGAGATGTCGATGCCCATCTCCTCCATCACCTCCACCGCAAGGGGGTGGAGGCGTCCCGGCCGGGACCCGGCGCTGTGAACGCGCACCCCGCGGGGCGCCAGGGCGCGGGCCATCCCCTCGGCCATCTGGCTGCGGGCGGAGTTGGCGACGCACAGGAAGAGGATGGAGGGCATGGGGCTCCGGAGCACCCCGGCCGGGCCGGGCGCTGCGTAATGTACCAGAACGGAGCACCTTGCCCGCGCCTTGTTCCGGCGCCTGTGCCCGTGGCAGAATCGGGGTGCCGTCCACCGGAGGAGAACATGGATCTGGGACTGGAGGGAAAGGTCGCCCTGATCGGGGGGGCCTCCCGGGGGTTGGGTCATGCCTGTGCCCTGGAGCTGGCCCGTGAGGGGGCGCGGATCGCCCTCTGCTCCCGCCACGCGGGCCAGGCCGAGGAGGCCGCCAGCCGCATCGCCGAGGAGACCGGCTGTGAGGCCGCCGGCTTCGGCTTCGACCTGGCGCGCCCCGAGGCGCCCGAGGACTGGGTGGCGGCCACCCTGGAGCGGTTCGGCCGGGTGGACATCCTGGTCCACAACACCGGCGGGCCGCGGCCTGGCCACTTCGACGATCTCGAGGAGGGGGACTGGGAGGGGGCATTCCAGCTCCTGGTCATGTCCGCCGTCCGCCTCTACCGGGCGGTGATCCCCGAGATGCGCAAGGGGAAGTGGGGGCGCATCGTGGCCATCGAGTCCATCTCGGTGAAGGAGCCCATCGACGGCCTGCTCCTGTCCAACGCCCTGCGGCCGGCGGTGGTGGCCCTCAACAAGTCCCTCTCCCGGGACCTGGCCGCCGACGGCATCCTGCTCAACACGGTGGCGCCCGGCTCCTACAACACCGCCCGCAGCCGCGAGCTGGTGGAGGCCCGGGCCCGGAAGGCTGGCGTGCCGGTGGAGGAGGTCATGGCCCGCACCGTGGCCGGCTTCCCGCGCCGCAAGCCCGGCGAGCCCGAGGAGCTGGCCGCCCTGGTGGCGTTCCTCTGCTCGCCCCGGGCGGCCAACATCAACGGCGCCACCCTGGTGGCCGACGGGGGGGCCAGCCGATCCCTGTACTGACTCACATTCCAGGACCATGGGGGCATCATGAATCGTGACGACCTGAGGAGACTGCAAGCCCACCGGGGATTCCCGGCCCTGTCCCTCCGCCTGCCCACCCATCGCAAGCTGCCCGACTCTCTCCAGGACCCCACCCGCCTCAAGAACCTCATCCGCCAGGCGGAAAAGGCGCTCATCGAGAAGGACGTCCCCGGCGCCGTGGTCCATGAGTACGTCAACCGCCTGGAGCGGTTCCACAAGAACCTGGACTACCGGCACCTGGACCAGGGGCTGTGCGTCTTCGTGGCCGGCGACCGGATCGAGTCGGTCATGATCCCCGAGCCGGTGGAGGAGTCGGTGGTGGTGGGGGAGACGTTCCTCACCCGGGACCTGGTCCGGGTCCTGAACCGGATGCCGCGCTACCACCTGCTGGTCCTCTCGGAGAAGGCGACCCGCCTGTACGAGGGGTGGGGGCGACGCCTGCGGGAGCAGACCGCCGGCCCCTTCCCCATGACTCACGACGAGGGGGACGACGAGCCCCCCGAGGGGTTCAACCGGGGCGTGGACCCCAAGATGCACGCCAACGAGCGCCTCAAGGTGTTCCTCAACAAGGTGGCGTCGGCGGCCCAGGCGCACGCCAACGCCCACCGGCTGCCCCTCTTCCTGGCCGGCGTGGACAGGCTGCGATCGTTCCACGGCGAGGTGGCCGGCTCCCAGCCGCTGGCCGGCGAGGTGGAAGGGAACTTCGACCGCAGCGGCGAGCACGAGCTGGCCGAGGCCCTGTCGCCGGTCCTGGAGGAGTGGCTCCAGTCGCGCCGCCAGGAGGTCCTGGACCGCTTCGACGCCGTCAAGGGGACCCGGTCGGGGGTGACCGGCCTGCAGGACGTGGGAAAGGCGGCCGTCATGGGGCGCGTGGACACGCTCCTGCTGGAGAGCGGCTACGCCGAGCCAGGGAGCTTTGATCGCAGCACCGGCGAGGCGATCCTCTCCAGCGGCAACGGCGCCCTGGGGGCAGACGACGTGGTGGACGAGATCGTGGAGACGGTCATGGAGCGGGGAGGGGACGTGGTCTTCTACCGCGACGGGCGGCTGGCCGGCGCCGGGGCGCCCATCGGGGCGATCCTGCGCTTCTGAGGGCTGGCGGGCCCGCGTCCGTGACCGCCCTGAGTGTCATCGTCCCGGCCCTGGACGAGGAGCGGCATCTGCCGGGCCTGCTGCGTCGGGTGACCGGTGCCGGCGTCGAGGTGATCGTCGTGGACGGCGGCAGCTCCGACGGAACCGTGGCGGCGGCCCGGCGGGCCGTGGGCACGGTGGTGCTGGAGGCGCGCCCGCCGCGCGCCGCCCAGATGAACGCCGGCGCCGCCCGGGCCACGGGCGACGCCCTCCTGTTTCTCCACGCCGACGTCCGGCCGCCGGAGGGGTTCGCCGGCCTCCTTCTCGAGGCCCTGGCCGATCCCGAAGTGGTGGGAGGGGCGTTCGCCCTGGCCATCGATGACGACCGACTGGCGGCGCGGGTGGTGGCCCGGGGGGCCAACCTGCGCACCCGCCTCACCGGCCACCCGTACGGCGACCAGGGGATCTTCGTGCGCCGGGAGGTGTTCCAGGCGCTGGGCGGGTTCGCGCCGCTGCCGTTCCTGGAGGACCTGGAGTTCAGCGGCCGTCTGCGCCGCCGCGGCCGGATCGCCCTGCTGCCGGCGCCGGTGACCGTCTCGGCCCGCCGCTGGCGCGCCGCGGGGTATGCCCGCACCACCTTCCGCAACGCCATCATCGCCGCCTGCTACTACCTGGGGATCGATCCTTCCCCCCTGGCCCGCTGGGTGGAGCCACGCAGGGAGGCCCGGCCGCCGGCACCGGCGGCCGGCGATGACGGTGAAGCGGGACGGACGTCTAGCGCCCCGGCACCCCCACCGGCAGCACCGGCGGGACGTCCCGGGAGCGGACCTTCCCGTTGAAGTCGGCCAGGTCGGTGTCCAGGACGGCGCGCAGATCGGCCAGGTGCCGGTCCAGCTCGGCCCGCAGCTCCTCGTAGCGCAGCAGGGCCCCCTGGGTGGGGGGCGCGTCGGCGCTCTCCACGATCCCCAGCAGCCCCAGGAACTGTCCGTCGAGCTGCGTGGGGAAGTTCAGGATGTCCTGGCTCGACTCGGCCCGGGTCTGGTTGAGGGCCTCCTCCACGCCGGTGAGCTTCTCCTTGAGCGGCTTGGCCGCGTCGGCCAGGCCCTCCCCCTTGCCGGCCTTCTCCAGCCGCGCCACCAGTTCGTCCACCTGCTTGCGCACGTCACGCAGGGCGCGGATGGCCTGGTGGGCGGTGCTCATGCTCTCCCAGATGGAGCGGGCCAGGCGGTGGGAGGCCTCAAAGCCGGCCTGGGTGGTGTCCAGACGCGGGTCGGCCAGCACCTGGAAGGAGCGGGTCTGCACCGTTCCCCCCACGGTCAGGCGGGCCTGGTAGGTGCCCGGAGGCACCTTGGGCCCCCGGGCCAGACCCCACAGCACGGCGTCGTCCACCAGGTCGGCGTCGTGGAGGCGGAAGTTCCAGACGTAACGGTTGAGTCCCGCCTTGGTCTCCAGGCGCCGCCCGGTGTCCCGCTCCGGGAAGAAGCGGGCGAAGGCGCTGGGAGCCCGGGGCTCGTCCTTCTGGCTGGACAGCGTCCGCAGCACCTGGCCCGCGCCGTCCAGGATCTCCAGGCGTACCTCGGTGTCCTCCGCCGGCTCCTCGGCCAGCAGGTAGTGGATGAGGACGCCCGCCGGCGGGTTCTTGCCACTGGTGCCGCCGCCTCCGCGGAAGCCGCCGCCGCCGAATCGGTAGGCGGCCCGCGGCTCGAACAGGTGCACCTTGGCCGCCGCCACCTGGGGGGTCATCTGGTGCAGGACGGTGAGGTCATCCAGGATCCAGAACGACCGGCCCTGGGTGGCCACCACCAGGTCCTGGTTCTTCACCGCCAGGTCGGTAACGGGGGTCACCGGCAGCTTGAGCTGTAGCGGCTGCCAGTTGCGGCCGTCGTCGAAGGAGACGTGGATGCCGAACTCGGTGCCGGCGTACAGCAGCCCCTTCCGGTCCGGATCCTCCCGCACCGCCCGCACGAAGTGGTGGGACGGCAGGCCCCGGCCGGTGACGCTCTGCCACGTGGCGCCGTAGTCGTCGGTGCGGAGGATGTACGGCGCGAAGTCGTCCATCCGGTAGCGGGTCACCGCCAGGAAGGCCCGCCCCGGCCCGTGGGCCGACAGCTCGATGGCATTGACCTGCCCCCACTCGGGCATCTGGCGCGGCGTGACGTTCTTCCAGGTGCGGCCGTTGTCCCGTGAGATGTGGACCAGCCCGTCATCGCTGCCCGCCCACAGCACGCCCCGCTGGTGGGGCGATTCCTCCAGGGCGAAGATGGTGCCGTACACCTCCACGCCGGTGTTGTCCCGGGTGATGGGCTCGCCGGCGTACGCCTGCTTGCTCTTGTCGTTCCTGGTCAGGTCCGGGCTGATCACCTCCCAGCTCTGCCCCTCGTCGGTGGAGCGGTGCACCACCTGGGAGGCGTGGTAGAGCACCCCCGGATCGTGTGGCGAGAGGCGGATGGGAGCGTTCCACTGGAAGCGGTAGCGGAGATCCTTCGCCGCCTGCCCCACGGCGAGCTGGGGGTAGGCCATGATCTCCCGGTCCTGCCCGGTGGCGTGGTCGTAGCGGCTGATGGTGCCGCCGTAGCAGCCCGAGTAGATGATGCTGGGGTTGCGTGGGTCCACGGCCACGTGGCCGCTCTCGCAGCCGCCGGGCACGAACCAGTCCTCCCGGTCGATGCTGGAGCCGGAGGTCCGGCTGGGGATGGACAGGCACGAGTTGTCCTGCTGGCAGCCGTAGAGCCGGTAGGGGAACTGATCATCCACCGTGAGGCGGTACATCTCCGCCGTGGGCTGGTTGTCCTGGGCGGACCAGCTCGCCCCGCCGTTGTGGCTCACGTTGGCGCCGCCGTCGTTGCCGTTGATGAGGACCCGGTTGTCGGTGGGGTCGATCCAGAGAGCGTGGTGGTCGCCGTGGGGGGCGCGGATGTACTGGAACGTCTTGCCTCCGTCGGTGGAGCGGTACATCCCCACGTTGAGGATGTAGACGGTGTTGGCGTCCGCCGGGTCGGCGAAGACGTGGGTGTAGTACCAGGCGCGCTGGCGGAACTCCCGGTCCTGGTTGATGCGGCGGAACTTCTTGCCGCCGTCGTCGGAGCGGAACAGGCCGCCCTCCTCGGCCTCGATGAGGGCGTAGACCCGGTCCGGATTGGCGCCGGACACCGACACGCCGATCCGCCCCCAGGGCCCCTTCTTCCGGTCAGGCAGCCCGTCGGTCAGCTCGGTCCAGGTGTCGCCGCCGTCGGCGGTGCGGTGCAGGCCGCTTCCCGGCCCGCCGCTGATGAGGGTCCACGGCTTGCGCTCCAGCCGGTAGGTGGCGGCGAACAGGATGCGCGGGTTGGTGGGGTCCATGGCCAGGTCCACGGCTCCCGCCTCCCGGCCCATGTCCAGCACCTGCTTCCAGGTGGCGCCGCCGTCGGTGGAGCGGTAGACGCCGCGCTGCTTGCTGGGGCCGAAAGCGTGCCCCAGCACCGCCACGTAGACCCGGTCCGGGTCCCGCGGGTCCACGGCGATGCGGCCGATCTGGCCGGCGTCGCCGAGCCCCACGTGGGCCCAGGTGCGGCCGGCGTCGGTGGAGCGGTAGACGCCGTCGCCTGGGGAGGTGTTGCCGCGCACGCACGCCGACCCCATGCCGGCATAGACGACGTTGGGATCCGACGGTGCCACCTCCACCGCCCCCACCGACGCGCTGGCAAAGGCCTCGTCGGAGACGTTGCGCCAGGTCAGGCCGGCGTCGGTGGTCTTCCAGACCCCGCCCCCGGTGGAGCCCATGTAGAAGGTCGACCGGTCCCCGGGGATGCCGGTGACGGCGGTGACCCGCCCGCCGCGGAACGGCCCCACCAGGCGGTACTCCAGGGCCTGAAACAGCTTCTCGTCGTAGGTCCTCGGCGAGCTCGCCGGGGCCGCGGCCAGAGCCGGCAGTCCGCCGGCCAGGAGGACGCCCGCCAGGGCGCCCGCACCAAGGAGCGCAACGCATCGTCTCATGGGATGACCTCTTTGCCGAAGGACGGCGCATCCTACCACGGCCCCGCCCGCGCCCGAATCCTCTCCAAGAATTCGGGGGAGCTCCCGCCCGGAGGGCGGCGGCCTGGCTCCACCATCCGGGCCGGATGGGTTAGACTGGGCCTTTCCGCGACCTTCCAACCGGACAAGGGGCATGTGCCTCCACGGGGAGTCATGAGCATGGACTGGGGACTGCAGAACCGTATCAACCGTATCCTGAAGCCGGAGACCGACCGTACCGTCATGCTGGCCATCGACCACGGCTACTTCCTGGGGCCCACCAGCGGCCTAGAGGACCCGGGCAAGACCGTGGAGCCGCTCCTCCCGTACGCCGACTCCCTCATGCTGACCCGGGGCGTGCTGCGCCGCTGCATCCCGCCGGCCGGCGCCCCGCCCATCGTCCTGCGCGTCTCGGGCGGGACCAGCATCCTCACCGAGCTGTCCCAGGAGGGGCTGACGGTGGCCATGGAGGACGCCCTCAGGGTCAACGCCACCGCCATCACCCTGTCCATCTTCGTGGGGGCCGAGGGGGAGCGCACCACGCTCCTGAACCTGGCAAAGCTTGTCGACCAGGGAGAAAAGTACGGCATCCCGGTGCTGGCGGTGACCGCCGTGGGCAAGGACATGGTCCGTGACGCCCGCTACCTGGGCCTGGCTTGCCGCATCTCGGCAGAGCTGGGGGCCCACATGGTGAAGACGTACTACTGCGACGGGTTCGAGGAGGTGGTGAAGAACACCCCCGTGCCCATCGTCATCGCCGGAGGCAAGAAGGTGCCGGAGAAGGACGCCGTCCAGCTGGCCCACAATGCCATCCAGGCCGGCGCCTCGGGCGTGGACATGGGCCGCAACATCTTCCAGTCCGACTGCCCCGTGGGGATGATCCAGGCGGTCCGGTCCGTGGTCCAGGAGAATGCCAGCGTCAAGGACGCGCTGGGGATCTACCAGGCGGAGAAAGAGCGGGCCGGTGCGGGTCGCGGTCTACTACAGCAATAGCGACGTGCGCCTGGAGGAGCGGCCTCGCCCGGTCATCGGCCCCGGCGAGGTCCTCCTGCGTGTCCACGCCAGCGGCGTCTGCGGCTCCGACGTCATGGAGTGGTACCGCAAGCCCAGGGCGCCCCTGGTGCTGGGCCACGAGGTGGCCGGCACGGTGGAGGACGTGGGCCGGGGCGTGACCGGCTTCGCTCCCGGGGACCGCATCGTGACCACGCACCATGTTCCGTGCGGTGACTGTCGCGACTGTGCCAGCGACCGGGAAAGCGTCTGCCCCACCCTCCACTCCACCACCTTCGACCCCGGCGGATTCGCCGAGTTCGTGCGCCTGCCGGCCCTCAACGTGCAGAGGGGGACATTCCGGCTGCCCCACGAGATCAGCTTTGCGGCGGGCAGCTTCGTGGAGCCCCTGGCCTGCGTGGTGCGCGGCCAGCGCATCGCCGGCGTGCGCGCCGGCGACACGGTCCTGGTGGTGGGCAGCGGCCTGTCCGGGCTGCTCCACATCCAGCACGCCCGCGCCGTGGGGGCGGGGAAAGTCCTGGCCACCGACGTGCATCCCTTCCGCCTGGAGGCGGCCCGGCGCCTGGGCGCCCACGAGGCGCTCCCCGCCGGATCGGACCTGCCCCGGCGGGTGCGCGCCGCCGCCGGCGGTCGGCTGGCCGACCGGGTCCTGGTC
>JBFGDW010000116.1:0-9653 GCA_041580435.1 Candidatus Polarisedimenticolia bacterium
CGCGAGTACTTGTCCGCCACGGTCTTGCCGCCGCCTAAGAACCAGCGCAGGTCGACCACCGGCACCAAGGTGCCGCGCACGTTGGCCACCCCGAGGATCCAGTTCTTGGCGCCGGGCACCACCGTCACCGACGGTATCGTCAGGATCTCGAGAATCTCCCCGATTTCGCTGACCAGGTTCAGCTCCATCAGCTTGAACGCGATGCCGGCCCAGGAGCCGTGGGCCATCGCCTGCTCGGGCAGCCCGACCGCGTGCACCAGTGAGCGGTTCTCGATGTCCTTCAGGGTCTCGAACGGGGTGCTGCGCGGATTGGCTGCCTGCTCGCTCATCAGTTCTTGAGCGCTCCTCGGATCTTGTTCAGCAGCAGTGAATCCTTGACCGGCTTGGTCACGTAGTCCTTGGCCCCCTGGCGCAGGCCCCAGACCTTGTCGGTTTCCATGTTCTTGGTGCTGATGATGATGACCGGGATGTCGGAGGTGTCCGGGTCGCGGCTCAGGGTGCGGGTGGCCTGAAATCCGTTCATGCCCGGCATGATCACGTCCATCAGGATCAGGTCGGGGTGCTCCGCGCGGGCTTTGGCGATGCCTTCCTCGGCGGTGGTCGCCGAATCGACCTCGAACCCGTTCTTCTCCAGCAGGGTCGAAAAGACGTGCACGTCGGTCGGTGAGTCGTCGATGATTAGTACGCGTGCCATGCTGTGACTCTCCGCGCTCAGCGATTGTCGTCGTCGCCACCGAGCGTGGAGCCGTCGTCCACGTGGCGGCGAATCGCACCCAGCAGTTCCTCCCGGGTGAACGGCTTGGTCAGATACTGCTCCGAGCCGACGATCCGGCCGCGCGCCTTGTCGAACAGGCCGTCCTTGCTGGATAGCATGATCACCGGCGTCGAGCGGAACACCCGGTTGTTCTTGATCAGCGCGCAGGCCTGGTAGCCGTCCAGGCGGGGCATCATGATGTCGACGAAGATGATGTCGGGCTGATGATCGGTGATCTTGGACAGGGCCTCGAACCCGTCGGTGGCCGTGACCACGTCGCAGCCCTCTTTCTTGAGCAGCGTCTCCGCGGTGCGGCGGATGGTCTTCGAATCATCGATGACCATGACCTTGAGTCCTTCGAGACCGCTTCTTTCCGGTGCTGGATCCACATCGACCCCCGTTTGTTGCGCTGGTTCACAGGCTCCCGGCGGCTGTGGGGTAGTCGGGCCGGCCCACTTCTCCGCCTCGCCGCCAGTAGCAAACCTGTTTACCGAATGTTGAATAGCGATGTCAAGTTATTTGCCTAAGTAACTCAACTGACTTAAATTTCTCGTTCATCCCGGGGGTCCTGGACAAGGTGCGCACCCTGGCCGGGCGGATCGCCCAGCGGGGCCTGGCAACCATCATCGAGGTGGATGGAGGGGTGACCGAGGCCAATGCCCGGGCCCTGGCCGAGGCCGGCGCCGGCATGCTGGTGGCGGGCTCCGCCGTCTTCGGCGGCGGCCAGGCTGAGGACGCGGCCCGCCGTCTGGTTCGTCTCATGGACGGCGTCGGGGCGGAGCCGTCGTGGGTTCCGTGATCTCCGGACGCTGCCGCATCCGCGTGCGCTACTCCGAGACCGACGCCATGGGGGTGGCCCACCACTCCCGCCACGTGGCCTGGATGGAGGTGGGCCGCCTGGAGCTCATGCGCTCGGCGGGTTCGTCCTACGAGGCCCTGGAGGCGCAGGGGCTCTCCCTCCCCGTCATCGGGTTGGAGCTCAGGTACAAGGGCGCCGCCCGCAGCGGCGACATCATCGAGATCGAGACCTCCATGGAGCGCAGCTCGCCGGCGCGCCTGTCATTCCGCTACCGCCTGACCCGGGTGGCCGACGCGGCCCTGCTGGCCACCGGGAGCACCGAGCATGCCGCCGTGGACCAGGCGCTGCGCCCGGTGCGCCTGCCTGCCGTCCTGCTGGATATGCTGGCCGCCGGCCAGGCCTACCCGCTGGCGGAGGGGCCGTGCTGAGCCGCCGCTTCCTCCCGCCGCTGGCGACCCTGGTGGCGCTGCTGTCCCTGGCGGGGCTGACGGGGGCCTGCGGCGGCGGCAAGAAGAAGGCCGCGCCGGTTCCGCCCCTGGAGGCCTACCGCCAGGCCGAGGCATTCATGGCGGCGCGCAAGCACGGCAAGGCCATCAAGTGGTTCGAGAAGGTGGACACCTCCCAGGACGCGGAGCTGCGCGCCCAGGTCCACCTGCGCCTGGCCGACGCCTATTTCGAGCGCTCCAACATCCTGAACCTGGCCGAGGCCCAGACCCGCTATCAGTCGTTCCTCAACGCCTTTCCCCTGAGTGACCAGGCCCCCTACGCCCAGTTCCGCTACGCCCAGTGCCTGGCGCGCCAGATCAACAAGCCCGAGCGGGACCAGACCCCCACCTACCGGGCCATGGGGGAGTTCCGCAAGGTGGAGGAGCTGTATCCCAGCTCCCCGTGGGTGGCGGAGGCCCGGAAGAGCCTGGCCGATCTGGAGGACCATCTGTCCCAGGACGCCCTGGTGAAGGCCTACTTCTACTACCGTCGCAAGGCCTACCGGGCCGCCGAGGCGCGGCTGCGCGACCTGATCACCGCCAACCCCGACTGGGAGGGGCGCGACGAGGCGCTGTTCTACCTGGCGGTGTCGCTGCGTCGCACCCAGCGCGGCGCGGCGGGGGACGAGGTCCTGACCGTCCTGAGCCGGGACTTCCCCGACACCAAGTTCGGCAAGAAGGCCCAGGCGCTGCTGGCCCGGGGCGGGCCGCCGGCCGCGGCGCCCGCCGCCGCCGCCGGGACCCCCTAGAGGAGCCGGCCCGTGCTGCCGGCCGGCGGCGGCAGCGGCGAGGCCGTCGCCTCCAGCCGGGGATAGGTCCGGAGCAGCTCCACCGGCGCCGGGGCCCGGCTGCCTCCCGCCAGGGCGCTGCGGATCTCCACGGCGTTGACCACGGCCTGGCCGCGGTAGTGGTTGTTGGCGATCACCACCCCCTCCACCCCCTCCGCCGCCGCCTGCCGGATGCGGTCGACCCAGGGGGTCAGCTCCGCCGGGGCGTAGAGGTAGTTGTACCGCGCGTCCCGGCCGGCGCCGGGGCGGAACCAGTCGGCGGCGTTGCGGCCGTGAAAGCGGGCGTAGAAGAAGGGGGCCGTCAGGGGCAGGGAGGGGGGAATGGGCTGTCCCACCTGGGGCTGATCGATCCCTACCAGGGCCACCCCCCGGGCGCCCAGAAAGGCCAGCAGATCGGCGCTGAGCCAGGTTCGGTGGCGCAGCTCCACCGCCAGGCGGAAGTCGCCGAAGCGGGTCAGCACCTGGGCCAGGTGCCGGCGGTTGTCGGCGGTGTTCCTGAACCCGTAGGGGAACTGCACCAGCAGCGCTGCCAGCCGCCCCGACTCGGCCAGCGGGGCGACGCCGGCCTTGAAGCGCCGCTCCGCTTCCGACGAGGCCGGTCCGGGCTGGTGGGTGAAGACTCGCTCCAGCTTGGCGCAGAAACGGAACCGGGGATGGCCCGCAACCATCGCCACCCAGCGCCGGGCGTCGGCGGCCCGCGGCGCCCGGTAGAAGCTGGCGTTGATCTCCACCACGTCCACGAAGCGCGCCATCCACTCCAGCCTGTCGAAGCCGGGCGGGACCGGGGAGGGGTAGACGATCCCCTCCCAGTCGGCGTACGACCAGCCGGCGGTGCCCACCCGGACCCGGGACGGATCCACGGGGTCGTGGCGCGGCATCCCGGGCAGCTTCACCGGCCGCGCCCCTCCAGGTCCTGAAGGGCCGCCTGTGCCCTCGGCCGCATCCAGGCCAGGCGATAGGGGAGCGGCAGTTCCAGCAGGCGCCGGAAGGCGTCCCGGCTGCCGTCCAGGTCGCCGCTGTCGCGCAGGGCCAGGGCCAGGGCGTACTCCACCACCGGACTGGCGGGCATCTCCTCCCGGCGCGCCTGAAGCAGCCGCACCGCGGCGTCAGCCTCTCCCAGCCGCAGCAGCGACAGCGCCTCGTAGATCGGCTCCCGGGTCACCGGCTCCTGTGCGGCCAGCACCGTCTCCCACCAGCTCTGCAGCTCGTCCAGTGTGTGGCCGGTGATGGATTCCATGCGGGGAATGAACCCCGGGGCGCCGCCGGCGTACAGCTGCCGCAGGGCCGCGGCGCCAAAGCGCTCCAGGAACATCTCCACGAAGGACCCGGCCAGGGGGTAGCCGTGGCGGAACGCCTGGAAGCGCTCGATGAGATCCGGGAGCGCCGGCAGCACCCCCCGGGCCAGCAGGTCCGCAGCGGCCAGCTGCGGGCTGCCAGGGTGGGAGGAGAGGGCCACCGCCAGCCCCTCCTCCAGGAAGGGCACCCCCGACCCGCGGCCGTTGAGGGCCCAGGCGACAACATGGGTCTCCTCGTGTCCCGGCTCCTGGTCATGGCGCACGTGGATCTCCCGCCGGACCGGGTCGGCGAAGGCCAGAGGTCTCCCCAGCAGCTCCTCCCCCTGACGGTTGGAGAGGTAGGCGTAGACGTGGATGGGCCCGTCCGGCTCCACCCCCAGGATCCCGACGATGCGGGCGTAGGCCTCCTCGCGCCGGGCCAGCCAGGCGCCCGGGTCCAGGGCCGGAGGGCTCCCCCTGGGGGCGTGCAGCACGAAGTGCGCACTGCGGGCCGTGATCCAGCCGGGGTAGACATCCGCCCGGTTCAGCTCCAGCAGCTCCTGGCGCGCCGCCTCGGCCGCGGCACCGTTGCCCGCGGCGGCACGCAGGAGGTGCCGGCGCGGGCCAGAGTGGTGGCAGGCCATGCTGGCGAGCAGGAGCAGGCTCAGGAGCGGAAGGAGGGTGCGGCGCATGGCGTGGGAATTCTACAGGGCCTCGCGATCCCGGGACCGGACGGCGCTATCATGGCTCTCCGAGCCAGCCCCGGCGATGGGGCCGGAGCTGGGGCCGGGGAGAGAAGCATGCGATCGCACCACCCAGGGCTGCTGCTGGCTGCCTGCCTGGCCGCCAGCCCGGCCGCGGCGGCCGAAGAGGCGCCAGCCTACGAGATGACCACCTACCAGCTTGTCCTGCTGAACCGGGCGGAGGGTCGCCCTGGGCCAGGGGAGGCTGAGGCCAGCCGCCTGCAAGAGGAGCACCTCGCCCTCCTGGAGGGTCTGGTGCGGGACGGGGTGGCGGTCATGGTCGGTCCCGTCATGGACGCCGCGCCGCTGCGCGGGGTCGTGGTGCTGGACGCCGGATCGGTGGAGAAGGCGGAGGAGCTCATGGGTCGCGACCCCTGGATCCAGGCCGGCCACTTGACGGCGGAGGTGCACCCCTGGTGGGCCGCCAAGGGGATCCTGCAACGCCCGCCCGTGTTCATGGACCATGAGCCGGTCTGGCTCGGTTTCCTCCGGCGTCCTGCCGGCGCGCCGGAGTTCACCAAGGAGCGGCTGGCCGAGCTCCAGGCGGGCCACATGGCCAACCTGGAGGCCATGGCCGATTCGGGCGCGCTGGTCATCGCCGGGCCCATGGGGGACGACACGCCCCTGCGGGGCATCCTGGTGTTCCGTGACGCCGGTCGGGCGGAGATCGAGGCCATGGTGGCCCGGGACCCGGCGATCCAGGCCAGGCGCCTGGAGGTCGAGCTGCGGCGCTGGATGCTCCCCAAGGGGACGCTACCGCCGCCCTAGTCCGTCGCCGCGGTCCCGTCAGGGACAGCTGCGCCCCGACCGCTCCTCGCCGCTGGATCCGGCGCCAAGCGTACCCTGGCCCGTGGCGCAATCTGCCTCGGCACGGATGAGGTAGTAGAAGACCGCCCCCACGTCCGGCGGGGGCGTGTCGTCAAGGGCCGTCGCATCGGCCCCGTCGTCGGTCTCGACGCACACCGCCGTGGCGAACGCATCCCCGGCCGTCGCCCGCAGGGTGTCGTAGGCGTGCCAGGTCCCGCCGGGCCAGAGGGGAGGCTCCCAGGCCAAGGTGGTCAGGCCGGCGGACGGCTGGTGGGAGAGCCGGAGGTTGGCCACCGGGCCCGGAGCGGACCAGGCGGCGGGGTTGGCCGCATCACAGTCGCAGGCATCTCCCCACCCGTCCACGTCGCCGTCGAGCTGGAACAGGTTGTAGTGGGCCGGGCAGTTATCGATGAGGTCCGGGGTCCCGTCACTGTCCGTGTCCAGCGGCTCGCCGATGGCAAGATAGGAGAAGCCCTCGGTGAGAGCGCAGATCCGGTTGAGGTCGGTGTCCGGATTGGTCCCTCCCGGCGGGGGCGGCGCCAGCGGCAGGAGGTCGCAGACGGGAGGCGAGGCCCCGTCGCAGCGGACCATCTTGAGAGCCTGCTCCTGGGCCAGGCTCATCCCGGTGTCGTCATAGTCGAAGCAGACTTCCACCAGCCCGCTCCACGCGGCATCGGTCTGCACGTCGACGCAGAAGGTGCTGGGCGAGGTGTAGGCCAGGCCGTCCACCCGCTGGAAGTCACAGTCCCCGACGGTGATGGTGGTGTCGCCGCCGGAGGTGATGTTGGGAAAGGTGATGGTCACGCCCGGCTCGGTCATGGTGACCGGGTCATTGCTCACCGGAGTGTTGCACTCCCAGCGGGCCGGGTTGCCGTCGTCGCAGTCGAAGGGGCCGAGGCACGATCCGGGGGCGTTCCATCCGTCGCCGTCGGCGTCGGTGTCGAGACCCTCGTCGGCCACGCCGCTGCAGTTGTTATCCAGGCCGTCGCAGACCTCGATGTTGCCCGGAAAGACGCTGGCCAGGGTGTCGTCACAGTCCCCGGAGCAGGTGCTGAAGCCGTCCCCGTCGGCGTCGGCCTCGTTGGTCCCGGCCAGGCCCGGCCAGGAGGCATGATTGCAGTCATTGTTCAGGCCGTCGCAGATCTGAGGCGCGAGGGGGTAGACGTCGGGATTGGCATCGTCGCAGTCCCCCGCACACGCGGACACGCCGTCTGCATCGGCGTCGTTGCAGCAGCGGGCGCGGGCGAAGTAGGTATGGCTGAGGCTGGAGCTCAGATTCTCCTGCCAGGCGAGACCGTACTCGGATCCGGTCCAGGCCAGGGAAACGACTTCCGAGTCGGTGCTGGTGAGGGAGAGGCGTCGGGAGGCCAGCTTCGTCCCGTCCGGGCCGAGGCTGGCCAGCCAGATCTCGTAGTTGCCCGAGCTGTAGTCCTGGTAGGCGACTCCGTACCCGGCGCCGTGCCAGACCGCCTCAGGGTGGATGGAATCGCCCGAGTAGGAGGGCGTGATCATGGTGGTGGTCCCGATGAGGGATCCCATGGAGGTCACGCGCTGGAAGTAGATCTGCTCGATGAGGTCGCTGACGGGATCATGCCCCTTCCACGCCACGCCATATTCGCTGCCTGACCAGGCCACCGAGACCCAGGTCCTGCCATCCCCCGTGTCCGTGTCGGTGGTGGTGAGCTGCACCGTGCCCAGAAGGCTTCCGGTGGAGCTCAGGCGGCTGAAGGAGCAGTCGTAGACGCTGCCCGTGGCCGTGTGGCACCAGCCCAGGCCGTACTCCGAACCGGTCCATGTCAGGCCGGAGGACAGGCCCCACCCCACAAGCGTCTCGCCCCCCAGCTTGGTCCCGCTGGCATCCAGGCGCGCGAAGCGCACGCTGGCCACGGTGGTGCTGGTCCAGGCCAGTCCGTAGCCGGATCCGTTCCAGACGATCCTGGCTGCGCCTCCCTCGCCGCCGCTGACGGTGACCCTGCTTCCCAGCAGGCTGCCGCTGGCGTCGATGCGCTGGAAGTCCACGACCCAGCACTGGTACCCGCAGCTCCGGGTGAAGACGACGCCATAACCGCTGCCGTTCCATGCCAGCGCAGGCTGGGAGTAGGTGACCCCGGACGTGGAAGCCAGGGTGGCCGTGTCGAGGATGCTCCCGTCGGCCGCCAGCCGGTTGAAGACGATCTCCCCGCTCACCCGCCGGACCAGGCCGTAGCCGTCGCCATTCCATGCCAGATCCTGCTGGAGGCAGTTGGAGTTGTTGCAGGGCGCGGTCACGACCCCCAGGTCGACATTGGATCCCTCCTTCCTGGGGCTGTCGCACTGTCCACGTGCTGAGCCGGGGAGCGAGATGGCGACGGCGCTGAGGACGAGCAGGGCGGCGAGGCGCAGGCGCGGTGGCATGTCAGGACCTCCTTCTCCCCGGTGGGGTCTGTGTGGGCGTCTGTGGAGAGGGACGCGTGTTGCCCCTGGATGTCCTCACCCCGGGGGAGGTGCGGCGGATGCACCATAAGGGGTGGTATGGCCCATCTCATGGGTGATCCGAGCCACGCGTGAGGCGCAGGGCGCAACGCGTGGTGGGCGGCGCAGCGCACCGGCGCACCCTGGGGGCCCGCGGAACGGTCCTTGCAGCGTGACGTGGCCATGGAAGACCGCGATGCCGCCCCCTGGGCCCGGCCGCGGACCTTGCCCACCGCCGGGGACCTGCAGGCAGACGACATGGAACGCCTGCGCCAGCAGCTGGGGCGGGCGGTGGAGCGGGTTTGCCCCCGGTGGCTGGCCGGATACCGGGAGGACCTCGTCCAGGCGAGCCTGGTCAAGATCCTGGAGCGGAGACGTCGGGGTGAGGAGATCGAGCGTCTGCCGGCGTCTTATCTCTGGAAAGTGGCGTACTCCGCCACGGTGGACCAGATCCGGCGCCTGCGGCGCCGGGAGGAGTTGCCCATGGAACCGGTGGGCAGGCCGTCGACAGGGGCCGGCCAGGCGCCCCGCGACCCTGACGCCGAGCGGGAGCGACGCGAGCTGGGCCGCAGCATCCGCGCCTGCTTGCAGCGTCTCAGCCAGCGCCGGCGTATGGTGGTCGGGCTGGCTCTCATCGGGCACCGCGCCGTCGAGATCGAGCGCCTGCTGGGGTTCGGTGCCAAGGTGGTGGACAATCTCCTCTACCGCGGCCTCGCGGATCTCCGCCGTTGCCTGGTCCAGAAGGGCTGGACGCCGTGAGCCAGGCAGGCGCGCAGCTCCTGGAGCGCCTGCGGAAGGCCCTGGCCGTTGAGGCCGCGGGCCACGTCCCCGCAGCCAGCTGCCCCACACCCGAGGCCATCTGGGATGTGGCGCACCAGGCTGCCAGCCTGTCTCGGCGCCGCCAGGTGGTCCACCACGTGATCGCCTGCGGGGTCTGCACCGAGGCGTGGCGACTCGCCTATGACCTCCGCAGCGACGGGACGGAGCGCCGCGCCGCCACCAGCATCCGGCCGGTGTCGACCGGCTGGTGGTGGGGCCTGGCCGCGGCGGCCGCCGCGGTGGCCGTGGCAGGGATTCTCCTCCAGCTGCGCCCCGTGACGGCGGATCGGCAGGGGACCGAGTTTCGCAGCGCTCCGGCCGGCGCCCTCTCCTCGCGCCTTCCGGCCGGGGCGACGCTCCCACGGGAGGCGTTCGTGCTGCGCTGGGCAAGGACCCCGGGGGCGACCTACACGGTACGTGTCGCCACGGAGGATCTCACCGTCCTCGCGGCCGTGTCGGGACTGAAGGCCACCGAGTACCAGGTGCCTGGCGCGGTGCTGGAGAGCCTGCCGGCCGGGTCCCGGATCCTCTGGCAGGTGGAGGCGGTGACGCCCGCAGGCCACCGCCTGAGCTCCCGGACCTTCACCGCCAGGCTGGACTGAGCCATGGGGAAGGGCAGGAGACGTCTGCTTCTGCCGGCACGGCCCCTGATCCTGGTGGCGCTGCTGGTGACAGGGGGACAGGGATCCGTCGCGTCCGGGGCGGGGCCCTCCCGCGGCCCCGACGCGACGGC
>JBFGDW010000117.1:0-9631 GCA_041580435.1 Candidatus Polarisedimenticolia bacterium
AGGCGGAGGGGATCCGCGCCCGGCAGGCACCCGCCATCCTGGAGACGGCCATCGGGCGCTTCGAGCGCGAGGGGCTCGCGGCCGCACGCGCTTACCTGGAGCAGCAGGCAAACCTGGATCCAGGGCTGCCGGCCGCGCTCCCCGGCGCCCTGGGCCGCCGGCGGGCCTCGGGCCGGCCGGTGCCGGAGGGACTGCAGGAGCTGGTGGCGGCCCTGGCCGCTGAGGGAGACGCCTAGGCGGACGCCGGCGGCGCCGGGTCGGTTCTCACCCGCCGCCGGCGAAGAAGCCCCGCCAGGTCACGTCCACCAGGAAGTGGGTCAGGGTGGGCGCGGCGAGATTCCCGCTGCGCCGGAACGCCTCGCCGTAGGCGATCCCCGCGATGGTGGCCAGCAGGACGTAGCGCCAGTCGGGAGGGCCATTGTTCAGGTGCGAGAGCCCGAACAGAACCGAGGCCAGCCCCACCGCCAGCCACGTGGACGCGCCCGCCCGGGCAAGCAGGCCCTGCATGGCGCCGCGAAACAGGGCCTCCTCCGGCAGGGCGATGACGATGAGCGTGCTGAAGAGGAACAGGGCCCAGCCGCCGCCCGTCCGGTCCGAGACGCCCGGGGCGGCGAACCCGGTGGCCAGGGCCAGGGGGATGGACACCACGAGAAAGGCCGCCCAGGCGGCCAGGCCGACGGTCCACTCCCGGCGCCGCACCGGAATGAGAGCCCCCAGGTCGAAGATCGGCCGCTCGAGCATGTACAGCAGCAGGAGCAGGTCCAGCCCCAGCATGCGCAGCAGGACGAAGTCACCGGTGACCCACTTCAGCTCGATGGGCAGCCAGAGGAGGAGGACCAGCGGCAGATCGGCCCAGCGCGGCCTGGGATGGCGCCGGGACGGAGCCGAGAGCGTCAGCACCGCCAGAACGTAGAGGGCGATGGCCGGCAGGTGGGCGGGCTCTCCACGGGCCAGCCGCTCCATGGCCATGACCCCGATGAGGCCCACGCCGGCCAGCCAGCGAAAGGCGGCCCGGCATGCGGCCTGCTCCGCCGCCCGGCGCCAGCCAGGCAGCGCCAGCAGGACCACCGGCAGGAAGAGGAGCAGGAAGGCCAGGCCGCGCGCGGTGCGCTCCAGCGGCGGACCCGACAGGAGCCAGGCCAGGGTGGCCACCAGCAGGCCCACCGCCCCGGCCAGGGCGCCACCAGCCACGCCATCGGATCGGGTCAGGGTGCTCATGGCAGCAGCCAGTAGGTGGGTCCGACGCGCATGCGGCCGGTGATCTCAGCCGGCAACAGCCAGGCCACCAGCGTCGCCGCCGACACGTGGGCCACGGTGGCCGCCACCAGGTTGGGATGCCGGCGGAAGAGCCACACCGCCACCAGCCCTCCCCCCAGGGTGTAGAGGGTGAGAAACGGGTTGGGCAGGTGGAAGAAGGCGAACAGGCTCGCGGCTGTGACCATGGCGAGGATGTCCCCCGTCAGCAGGCGCCGCAGGCGGGTGAGCAGGAAGGCCAGAAGGCAGAATTCCTGCATGAAGGCCCATCCCAGCCGCCAGAGGAGCTTGCCTGGATCGGGCCACTTCATCGGGCGCACCTCCACCACGCCGTGGAGCAGCAGCAGCACAATCCCCGCATAGGCGAAGGAGGCCAGCAGGTAGACCGGCAGGGCGGTGCGCAGGTTGTCGGTGCGCAGGCCCAGGAGAGAGGGGTTGGCGCCGCGGCGCCAGAGGGAGGCCACCGCCACACCCAGGGCGCCGGCGATGCAGATGAACCCCACCAGGTCGTCGCCGGCGGCCCACGGCTGCACCACCCAGATGTAGGAGAGCAGGATGCTGATGAAGGCGAGGACGTCCATAGGGCCCTGAATATGGGATGAAGACCCGCCGCCATCGAGAACCATTTGGTGCTTGACAGCGGCCCGTTACGGAACCGGGATCGCAGGCCGGGGGTCAGGGACCGGTCCGGTCCAGGAGGAAGGGACGGTCCGGCCGGTCAGCCTCTCATGTGCGCTGGCCGTAGTGGCGCTTGAGCCACTCGCTGAGACCATCCAGGCCAGGGAACAGCACCCGCTCGGTGATGTTGGCCTGGTCCAGCTTGTCCCGCACCTCCCACTTGAGGCGGGCGGGGATGACGATCTTCCGGCAGAGGCCCGGGTGCGCCTCCAGCCAGTCGTCCAGGGAGGCGGCCGGGCTGGAGAGAACCGAGAACAGGGCGTACTGGTTGACGATGCGGTCGTCCAGGGATGGCGGCTCGAAGAAGACCATGAACGGCTCCGGCGAGAGCTGGTCGAAGGCCTCCAGGCGTCCGGCGACGCGGCTGAGCATCTCCACGGTGAAGACGGCCGCCCCCTCCGCCGCCAGCGCCGAGCGCAGCTCGTCAGGGAGGAGCTGGCGCCCCTGGGCGTAGTCGAAGCACCAGACCGCGCCGTCGATGCCCGACTTCTCCGTGTTGGCGGTGGCGAAGTGGAGGGCGATGTAGGGGGAGTAGGTCCAGTCCAGCAGCCGCGTGGGCAGCCGGTGGTGCTGGGCCACGGCCAGCCAGTTCCAGAGGGAGTCCCGTTCCACCACGTCCCGGTGGGCGTACTTGCGGAAGTTCCGCAGGAGGTGCCCCTCCAGCTTGGCCGGCTCCCCCCCCAGCCGGGTGAGAGTGGTCTGGAGGGGATAGCCGGCGTCGGACAGGCCCCGGAAGGCGAAGGTGGACCGGAAGCGGCCGATGTGGGGCATCCACGAGTCCTCGTAGAGGCGCTCGTTGAGCTCGTTCCAGCTGGAGACCCTGATGGTCTGCACGGCGACCTCCGCCAGCGGGCCGGCTCAGCCGGCCGCGCCGCTCCGGGCGCGATGTTCCTGGATCAGGCGGTCCACCACCTCGGGGTCCGCCAGGGTGGTGGTGTCACCCAGGCCGTCGTACTCGCCGGCGGCAATCTTGCGCAGGATGCGCCGCATGATCTTGCCGCTGCGGGTCTTGGGCAGGCCCGCAGCGATGTGGATGACCTCGGGGGCGGCGAAGGCCCCGATGACGTGACGTACCTGCTGCTTGAGGGCGCCGGCCACCTCCTCGGGATCCTGGGAGGCGAAATCGGCCGTGAGGCTCACATAGGCGTAGATGCCCGTTCCCTTGATGGCGTGGGGATAGCCCACCACGGCCGCCTCGGCCACCGCCTCGTGGGCCACCAGGGCGCTCTCCACCTCGGCGGTGCCCAGGCGGTGTCCGGACACGTTGAGCACATCATCGATGCGGCCGGTGATCCAGTAGTAGCCATCCTCGTCCCGGCGGCAGCCGTCACCGGTGAAGTAGTAGCCCGGGTAGGTGGAGAAGTAGGTCTCCCGGAAGCGGCCGTGGTCGCCCCAGAGGGTGCGGGCCTGGCCAGGCCAGGAGCCGTCCAGGCAGAGGGCGCCGCGCACGTCGTTTCCCTCCAGCCGCTTCCCGTCCTCCCCCATGAGCACCGGGCGCACGCCGAAGAAGGGGAGCGTGGCCGACCCCGGCTTGGCCGGCGTAGCGCCCGGCAGCGGCGTGATGAGGATGCCGCCGGTCTCGGTCTGCCACCAGGTGTCCACCACGGCGCACCTCCCCTCCCCCACCACGTCGTGATACCAGCGCCAGATCTCCGGATTGATGGGCTCCCCCACCGTCCCCAGCACCCGCAGGCTCTTGCGGGAGGTGCGCCGGACCGGATCGTCCCCCTTCTGGGCGATGGCCCTGAGGGCGGTGGGCGCCGTGTAGAAGATGCTGATTCCCAGGTCGTCCACCATGCGCCAGTACCGGCCGGCATCGGGGTGGACCGGCGTGGACTCGAACAGGACCGTGGTGGCCCCGTTGGCCAGAGGCCCGTAGACGATGTAGCTGTGGCCGGTGATCCAGCCCACATCGGCGGCGCAGCAGTAGATCTCCCCGGGCTGGTAGTCGAAGACCAGGCGGTGGGTGAGGGCGGTGTACACCATGTAGCCACCCGTGGTGTGCATGACCCCCTTGGGGCGCCCGGTGCTGCCGGACGTGTAGAGGATGAACAGGGGGTCCTCGGCGTCCATCCACTCCACCGGGCAGGAGGCCCTCTCGGTGGCGCACTCCTCGTCCAGCCAGAGGTCCCGGCCCGCCACCATGGGGACCTCGTTCACGGTGCGGCGCGCCACGAGGACCGTCTCCACCAGATCCAGCCCCTCCAGGGCCTCATCCACGATCCTCTTGAGGCGGATGGTCTTCCCGCCCCGAAGCCCCTCGTTGGCGGTCACCACCACCTTGCACCGGGCGTCCTCGATCCGGTCCCTGAGGGAATCGGCGGAGAAGCCGCCGAACACCACCGAGTGGACGGCGCCGATGCGAGCGCAGGCCAGCATGGTGTAGGCCGTCTCGGGGATCATGGGCATGTAGATGCAGACCCGGTCCCCCTTGCGCACGCCGTGGCGCCGGAGGACGTTGGCGATACGGCAGACCTCCTGCTTGAGCTGGCGGTAGGTGACGCGCTCGTAGGTCCCCTCCTCGTCGCTGGCCCAGATGAGAGCCACGTCGTCGGCCCGGGCGGGGAGGTGGCGATCGACGCAGTTGAAGCAGGCGTTGAGCTTGCCGCCCAGGTACCAGCTGAAGTCCACGCTGCTGAAGTCTCCCTCGCGCACCGTGTGCCACGGCTGAAACCAGGTGATGGTCTCCGCCTGCTCGGCCCAGAAACCGTCGGGGTCCTCCACCGAGCGCCGGTAGAGCTTTCGGTACTCTTCCAGGCTCTTGACGTGGGCGCGGCGGGCGATGTCGGGCTTGACGGGAACGGTGTCGTCCTTGGACACGGGCCTCCTCCTGGCTTGCGCTCTGGCTGGAAACGGGTCCGGAGCTCATGATACGGGATCGCCGCCGGGCCGCAAAACCGCGCGCCATGGACCGCGACCCACTACAATGGGCGGCTCCGCGGGAGGGGTCGTGAGTCGCTGCCGGTCATGGAGTTCTTTGGGCGCCTGCCGGGCGATCCAGGCCCTGTGCCTGAGTGCCCTGGTGGGGGCATCGGCCCTGGCGGCCGGGTCGTCCCAGGACGATCCCGCCCCGGCGGAGGCGGCCGAGCCGGCGCCGGCGGCGGGGGTGGAGCAGGTGGTGGTCGAGGGACGCCGGGGCGGCGACCCGGCGGCGCCCACGGGACTCACCTCCAGCGTCATCCACCCTGACGAGGCCGCCGGACAGCCCGCCACCCTGACCGAGCTGGCCAGCCAGGTGGCCGGCGTCTCCGAGAACGGGCAGGGGGGGATCTTCCAGACCGTCTCCATCCGCGGCATCGCCCGGCACCGGGTGCTGACCCTGGTGGACGGAGTCCGCGTCACCGGCGAGCGGCGGGCCGGCGTGTCCACCTCCTTCGTGGATCCCCTCCTCATCGGCTCGGTGGACGTGTTGCGGGGCCCGGCCTCGTCCTACTACGGGTCGGGCGCCCTGGGAGGGGTGCTTCAGGTCTACACCCGGGAGCTGGAAGGCTGGAGCCTTGCCGGCGGCTACGACTCCACCGGCGACGGAGCCGTGCAGTCGGTGGGCTACGGCGCCAAGGGCTGGTCGGCGGCGGTGGCGCACCGGCGCTCCGGCGACGCCGAGACCCCCGGCGGCGAGAGGCTCTTCTCCCGCTACGACCAGTGGTCGGCGGCCCTGTCCGGCTCCTGGGGGCAGGGGCCCAGGCGGTACCGGGTCGCCTACCTTCCCAGCCGCGGCGAGGACATCGGCAAGGCCAGCTCCGACTTCCCGGGCCGCACCACCATCTACCCCAGCGAGAGCCACGACCTCCTGCGCTTCTCCGTGGAGGGAGACGGTGGCTGGGGGGCCTCGGCCTACCTCCAGCCCCATGACCTGGAGACCCTCGTCACCCGGACCGGCGGATCCAGCACGGTGCGCAACGACAGCCTGGACTACGGCGCCCGCTGGTGGGGCCGGACGGAGGCGGGCCGTGGCCTGCAGGTCCGCTACGGGGCCGACCTCTACGGGCGCACCCGGGTGGACGCCGAGGAGGTGGCCGTCCTCACGGACCCCAACGGGGTCGTCTCCATCGTGGCGAGCCAGCCCCTGGACGGGGCCCGGGAGAGCGAGGCCGGCCTGTTCGCCTCGCTGGCGGGCACCTGGGGTCGGGCTGCGTGGGAGGTGGGCGGCCGCTTCACTCGCCTGGAGCAGGACAACGGCGGCGCCGCCGACGTGTCCCGCTCGGCGGGGAACGGTTACGCCGGGCTCATGGTGCCCCTCACGCCCCGCCTGCAGCTCCGCGGCCACGCCGGCAGCGGCCTGCGCTTCCCCGCCCTGAGCGAGCGCTACTTCTCCGGCACCACCGGCCGGGGCAGCGTCACCGCCAACCCGGGGCTGCGGCCGGAGCGCTCGCTCAACACCGAGCTGGGCCTGCGCTGGATCGGTTCGGACCTCCTGCTGGGGGGAAGCCTGTTCCACAACCGGATCGAGCGCTACATCGAGCGGATCAAGATCGCTCCCGATGAGCTGACCTTCGTCAACCTCACCTCGGGCACCCTCACCGGGGCCGAGGTGGAGGGGATGTGGCATCCGGGCGAGAGGTGGTCCGTGCACTGGGGAGGGCACCGGATCGTGGGCCGCGACCAGGACGACAGCCCGCTGGCCGACGTGCCGCCCGACACCCTCTGGGCCGGGGCGGACCGGCGCTGGCAACGCTGGGAGGCCGGCGTCCGGCTGGAGTGGCGCGATGCCCTCAGCCGTCCCGGCAGTGGCGAGCAGTCCATCAGCTCGGCCCGGCTCCTCACCGCCCGGGTCACACTCCACCTGGCGGAGGGCTGGCGCCTCCGCCTGAGCGGCTCCAACCTCCTGGACGAGAGCCATTTCCTCTCGGCCGACGAGAAGGCCACCCGGGCCGAGGAACGCGCCTTTGGCGTGCTTTTGAGCTGGAGCGGAGGCTAGGCCCGGAACCTCCTTGCCGGGCCCAGGGCCGTTGGTTATGCTGCACGCTTCGAACCGAAGCCCGGGGGCCGCCGGCCCGCCACACCCAGGAGGAGAGATGATCCGCCGCCTCGCCGTGAGCCTCTGCCTGGCGCTTGCCTGCGCCGTGACCGCCGGATGGACCGCCTCCGGCGTCGATCCCGACCTGCTGGCGGGGATGAAGGCCCGCTCCATCGGCCCGGCCGGCATGAGCGGCCGGGTGGCGGCGGTGGACGCCGTGGTGTCCGACCCCGAGATCATCTATGTGGGCGCCGCCACCGGCGGCGTGTGGAAGTCCGAGAATGGCGGCCTGACCTGGAAGCCGGTGTTCGACGATCAGACGGTGGCGGCCATCGGCGCCGTGGCCATCAACCAGTCCTCACCCGACATCGTCTGGGTGGGCACAGGGGAGGGCAACCCCCGCAACAGCGCCTCGGTGGGCAACGGCGTCTACCGGACCCTGGACGGGGGGCGCACCTGGTCCCACCTGGGTCTGGAGAAGACCGAGCGGATTCACCGCATCGTGCTGCACCCGGCCGATCCCGACACAGCCTGGGTGGCGGCCCTGGGGCGGATGTGGGGCGAGAACAAGGAGCGGGGCGTCTTCAAGACCACCGACGGCGGCAGGACCTGGCGGCAGGTCCTGTACGTGGACGAGCGCACCGGCGCGGCGGACCTGGTCGCCGACCCCACCAACCCCAAGAAGCTGCTGGCGGCCATGTGGGACTACCGGCGCTGGCCCTGGTCGTTTCGCAGCGGCGGGCCCGGATCGGGTCTGCACGTCAGCCTCGACGGCGGCGAGACCTGGACCCGGCGCACCCCCGAGGACGGCCTGCCCGAGGGGGAGCTGGGGCGCATGGGGATCGCCATCTCCCGCTCCCATCCCAGCATCGTCTACGCCCTCATCGAGAGCGAGAAGGAGCACGCGGTCTACGTCTCACGGGACGGCGGCAAGAAGTGGTCCAAGGCAGGCAGTGACGACGACGCCGGTAACCGGCCGTTCTACTACGCCGACCTGCGTGTGGATCCCGAGTGGCCCGACCGGGTCTACAGCCTCTGGTCCCTGGTGAGCGTCTCCGACGACGGCGGCAAGAGCTTCCGGGTCCTGGTCCCGTTCCGGGCGGTGCATCCCGACCACCACGCCATGTGGATCAATCCACGGGATCCGCGCCAGATCATCCTGGGCAACGATGGCGGCGTGGCCTTCAGCAGCGATCGGGGCGAGACGTGGCGCTTCGCCTCCAACCTCCCCCTGGCCCAGTACTACCACATCCGCCACGACATGGACGTGCCCTACAACGTCTACGGCGGCATGCAGGACAACGGCTCCTGGCGCGGACCCAGCAGCGTGTGGGAGAACGGCGGCATCCGCAACCACCACTGGGAGGAGGTGGGGTTCGGCGACGGCTTCGACACCACCCCCCTGCCGGTGGACTCCCTGTCCGGCTACTCCATGAGCCAGGAGGGGTACCTCTACCGCTGGGACCTCCGCACCGGCGAGCGCAAGAACATCCGGCCGGCCGGGCCGCCGGGCACCGAGCTCCGGTTCAACTGGAACGCGGCCCTGGCCCAGGACCCCTTCGATCCCGACACCATCTACTACGGCAGCCAGTTCGTGCACCGCTCCACCGATCGGGGCGAAACCTGGGAGATCCTCAGCGGGGACCTCACCACCAACCGGGCCGAGTGGCAGAAGCAGGCCGACTCGGGCGGCCTCACTCCGGACGTCACCGGCGCCGAGAACTTCACCAGCATCGTGGCCCTGGCCCCGAGCCCGGTGCAGCGCGGCGTCCTGTGGGCGGGCACCGATGACGGCCGCCTCCACGTCACCCGGGACGGCGGCCGCACCTGGACCAGCGTGGAGAAGGGCCTGAAGGGGGCGCCCGCTCACACCTGGATCCCTCACATTGCCGCCTCACCCCACGACGCGGGAACGGCGTTCGTGGTCCTGGACGATCACCGCCGGTCCAACTGGACGCCCTACGTCTACCGGACCACCGACTTCGGCAAGACCTTCAAGAGCCTGGCCACCGGTGACATCGAGGGGTACTGCCTGACCATCGACCAGGACCCGGTGCAGCCCGGCCTCCTGTTTCTGGGCACCGAGTTCGGCCTGTACGTGAGCCTGGACGCAGGGTCCTCCTGGTTCAAGTGGACTCACGGCGTGCCCACCGTGTCGGTCATGGATCTGGCCATCCATCCGCGGGATCACGACCTCATCCTGGGGACCCACGGCCGGGCCGCGTTCATCCTGGACGACATCCGGCCCCTGCGCTCCCTGAGCGCGGAGGTGATGGCGCAGCCCCTGCACCTGTTCGACATCCCCGACGCCCAGCAGTACCGGGTCAAGCAGACAGGCGCCTCCCGCTTCCCGGGGCACGGCGAGTTCCGGGGTGAGAATCGCAGCTACGGCGCCCTCCTCACCTTCGCCCTCAATGTGGAGGGGCTTCCCCACCCCGACGAGGAGAAGGAGCGGATCCGCAAGGAGGCCGAGCGAGCGGCGGAGCGGAAGGAGGCCGGGAAGAAGACCACCGCCGAGTCCAAGGAGGAGGAGAAGGGTGCCGGCGAGGGGCGCCGGGGACGCCGCGGCCGGGCCCGGGGACCGCAGGTGGAGATCGAGGTTCGCGATGCCTCAGGCGAGGTCATCCGGACCTTCAAGGCCCCTGCCGCGCAGGGGGTGAACCGCGCCGCGTGGAACCTGCGCCGGGACGGCTTCAAGCGCCCGCCCAGTGACGACGACGATGACGACGATGATTTCATGCC
>JBFGDW010000118.1:0-9395 GCA_041580435.1 Candidatus Polarisedimenticolia bacterium
GCCCTGGTGCTGCTGTGGGCCGCCGCCGGCGTCTGGACGGGGCCCGAGCCGCAGGCGCCGGCGGCGCTGCAGCGGGCCTGGGCCGAGGCGCCGCTCCCGCCCCACGTGATGAACAACGCCGTGGCCACCGTGGAGGACATCCGCTCCTCCACCGCCGAGGTGCTGGCCTTCTCCTTCCCCGGCGGCGCAAGCGGCAACACCGAGGTGATCCTCATCGTGGACCGGAGCATCGACCTGTGATCCGGGCGTCCCTGGCTGGCGCGCTCCTCCTGCTGCTGGCGCCGGCCGCGCCGGCCGCGCCCTCCACTGGCAAGGAGGACCCCGGCAAGGTGGAGGCGCGCGCGCTGGCCACCCGGTCTTTCGTCATCCATCACAAGGATCTGGACGACGTGGTCACCCTGATTCGCCCGGCCCTTTCGGGGGACTCCTCCATCCTGATCCAGTCCAAGCTCAACACCGTCACCGTCACCGACCTGGTGGAGAACGTCAAGAAGGTGGAGCGGATGGTGGCCGAGTTCGACGTCCCGCCCCATGAGGTGGCCATCACGGTGAACCTGCTGAAGGCCTCCCGGGGGGGGCCGGGTCCCCGGGCGGGCCACGTCCCGAGGCGCCTGCCCCCCAGCCTGATGGAGCTGACCAAGTGGCTGGAGTACGAGCTGCTGGGCGGCATGTCCATCCTCACCACCGAGGCGGAGCGCTCCAGCCTCATGCTGGGGGAGGGGTACAGGATCCGGTTCCAGGTGGACCTGGTGGACGACCGCTCCAGCCGGGTCCGGCTCAAGGACTTCGTCCTGGAGCGGAGCCAGCCCCGGCCCGGCGGCGGCGAGAGCTACGTGCCCATCTTCGACACCGTGGTCAACCTCAAGTCCGGGACGCCCTACGTGTTCGGGGTGACCCGGGGCGAGGATGCCCAGCGGGCGCTCTTCATCACCCTCACCGTCAGCATCATCCCCTGAGGAGGACCAGCTCGCGTGCCCGACTTCATCTGCAAGCTGGCCACACCCACCGGCCAGGTGATCCAGAGGGAGTACTCCG
The DNA here is from genome assembly GCA_041580435.1 of Candidatus Polarisedimenticolia bacterium. Classification (GTDB taxonomy): domain Bacteria; phylum Acidobacteriota; class Polarisedimenticolia; order SMYD01; family SMYD01; genus JBFGDW01. The sequence continues at coordinate 1,036 of JBFGDW010000118.1, forward strand.
GCGAGTCCGAGTCGGCCCTCCGGGCTTCCCTGGCGGATCAGGACCTGCTGGTCCTGTCCGTGCGGCGCAAGCTGGGCCTCTCCCTGCCCTTCATGGGGCGGCGCCGGCGGATCGGCTCCGCCGAGTTCCTGGTCTTCAACCAGGAGCTGGGCGCCCTGATCAAGGCCGGACTTCCCATCCTGGGCAGCCTGGACATGCTCATCGAGCGCCAGCGCAACCCGGTCTTCAAGCAGGCCCTCACGGAGATCCGGGACGACGTGCGCTCGGGCGCCTCCCTCTCCGAGGGATTCCAGGGCCAGGGGGGGCTGTTTCCGCCCCTGTTCGCCACCGCCCTGGCGTCGGGAGAGCGCTCCGGCGAGATCGCCAGCGTGCTGCAGCGGTACGTCAAGTACACCCAGAGCGTGGCTGCGGTGCGCAAGAAGATCGTGTCCGCGGCCATCTACCCCGCCGTCCTGCTGGTGGCCATGGTGGTGGTGATCTTCGTGATGCTGGGGTTTGTCTTCCCCAAGTTCTCGGGATTCTTCGACACCATGCAGGCGGACCTGCCCCTGCCCACCGTCATCCTTCTGGGCGTCTCGGGCTGGGTCAGCCAGAACTGGATGCTGGGCCTGGCCGTGCTGGGCGTGGCGGTGGCGGCCTTCCTCCTGTGGAAGAGGACGCCCGGCGGGCAGCGCTGGTTCGACCGCTTCAAGTTCCAGATCCCGGTCATTGGCCCCATCTTTCACCGCTACGCCGTGACCCGCTTCACCCGCACCCTGGGGACGCTGCTGGCCGGTGGCATCCCCATGGTCACGTCGCTGCAGATCGCCAGCCGGACCGTGGGCAACACCCTGTTCGCCGAGCGGCTGGAGGAAGCGGGCCGGAAGGTCCGGGAGGGGTCCTCCCTGTGGGAGGCCCTGGAGGAGACCCGGCTCATGTCCGAGATGGCCGTGGGCATGATCAAGGTGGGCGAGTCCAGCGGCGCCCTCACCGAGATGCTGGAGAACGTCTCCCAGTTCCAGGACGACCAGATCGACGCGCGCATCCAGACCCTGCTCTCCCTGATGGAGCCGGTGCTCCTGCTGGTCATGGCGGTGGTGGTGGGAGCGCTCCTGCTGGCGGTGTACCTGCCGCTGCTGAGCAGCTTCTCCAGCGCGCAGATCTGATGATGGCGCGCCGGCAAGACGACGGAGGACGAACGTGAGCAACGGAACGCCAGGCGGCGGGGCCGATCAGGCCGCACTCCTCAAGGAGCTGGAGAAGCTCCAGACCGCCGGGGAGGGGCGCGGCGAGGAGCGCAGCGCCGAGCGGGAGGCGCGGGAGCGCCAGCAGGCGCAGGGGCTGGCCCGGAAGCTGGGGCTGGACTTCGTGGACCTGCGGGACTTCAAGATCGATCACGAGCTGTTCCGCTCCATCCCCGTGGACCTCATGTTCCGGTACAACTTCGTGCCTTGCACCAAGCACGAGGGGGTCATGGAGGTGGTGGTGGCCGACCCCACCGACGTCATCATGATCGACGAGCTGGAGGTGCAGCTGGGCGCCCGCCTGGACGTCAAGGTGGGCACCCCAGGGGCCATCCAGGAGATCCTCAAGAAGAGCGAGTCCTCCCAGCGGGTGCTGGAGGAGGCCACCGAGGGGCTGCGCCTGCAGCTTTTGGATGAGGACGAGGAGGTCATCTCCGAGGAGAGCCTGTCCATTGACCGGATCACCTCGGACCAGAGCCCCATCATCAAGCTGGTGGACTCCACCATCTTCAACGCTCTCCAGCGCCGGGCGTCGGACATCCACATCGAGACCCGGGAGCGCGAGGTCATCATCAAGTACCGCATCGACGGCGTGCTCTATCAGGCCATGGAGCCCATCGACAAGCGCTTCCACTCCACCATCATCAGTCGCATCAAGGTCATGTCGGAGCTGGACATCTCGGAGAAGCGCGTGCCCCAGGACGGCCGCTTCAAGATGAAGGTGAAGGGGCGGGCCATCGACTTCCGGGTGTCCATCATGCCGTCGGTCCACGGCGAGGACGCGGTCATCCGGATCCTGGACAAGGAGTCGGCCAACGAGGAGTTCAAGACCCTGAGCCTGACGGTGTGCGGCTTCTCCGACGTGGAGCTGAAGAAGCTGCGCAAGTTCATCCAGGAGCCCTACGGCATGGTGCTGGTGACGGGGCCCACCGGCTCAGGGAAGACCACGACCCTCTACGCGGCCCTGTCGGAGATCAAGAACGAGGAGGACAAGATCATCACCATCGAGGACCCGGTGGAGTACCAGCTCCCGGGGATCACCCAGATCCCGGTGAACGAGAAGAAGGGGCTCACCTTCGCCCGGGGCCTGCGCTCCATCCTCCGCCATGACCCCGACAAGATCATGGTGGGGGAGATCCGCGATGAGGAGACGGCGCAGATCGCCATCCAGTCGGCCCTCACCGGCCATCTGGTCTTCACCACCGTCCACGCCAACAACGTGGTGGACGTGCTGGGGCGTTTCCTCAACATGAAGGTGGAGCCGTACAACTTCGTCTCGGCTCTGAACTGCATCCTGGCCCAGCGCCTGGTCCGGCTCATCTGCCCCGCCTGCCGCCGGCAGGTGAAGGCCACGCCCGAGCTCCTGGAGGAGTCGGGCCTGGAGGTGGACGCCTACCTGGATCAGGCCTTCTTCGAGGGCGTGGGATGCATCGACTGCAACGGGACGGGCTTCCGGGGGCGCACCGCCATCTCCGAGCTTCTGGACATGTCCGACGCCATCCGGGAGATGATCCTGGACCGACGCTCGGGCGCGGAGATCAAGCGCCAGGCCAAGGCCGAGGGAATGAAGTTCCTGCGTGAATCGGCCCTGGAGAAGGTCACGGCCGGCCAGACCACCCTGCGCGAGATCAACAAGGTCACCTTCGTGGACTGATGGCGACGCCTGACTCCAAGACCCCCGGTAACGGGGCCGGCAAGGGGAACGGGGCCCGGCCCGGGCGCGATGGCGGCAACGGCGCGCCTGCGGCGCTCGCGGCCCCTGGCACCACCCAGCGCCTGCTGTCCCGCCTACCTGACCTGCGGCTGGTCCTGCCGTCGTGGGCTCAGCGACTGGTACGCCCGGCCTATCCCGGCCTGGCGGTCCTCTTCGACCGGGACCGGTTCACGCTGGTCGAGATCCAGAAGGGCCTCAAGGGCGGCCCGCCCCGGCTCACGCACCTGACGGTTCATGATCTCCCCGGGGGCTCCCTCATGCCGGACCTGCTGGAGCCCAACGTCAAGGCGCCGGCCGAGGTGGCGGCGCGGCTGGGCCGGGCCCTGGACGCGCTCCCCCAGCGCAAGAAGCTGGACCGGATCTCCCTGGTGTTGCCCGACGCCTGCGCCCGGGTAGCGCTCCTCACCCTCCGGGACATCCCGCGCTCCCGGCGGCAGGCCGACGAGATGATCCGCTGGCAGATCCGCAAGCGGGTGCCGTTCCCCCTGAACGAGGCCCGCATGACGGTGCAGCGCATCCCGCTGGCCGACGGCAGCGAGCGGGTGGTGGTGGCCCTGGCCCTGGCCCGGGTCATGGAGCAGTACGAGCAGCTGTGCCAGTCCCTGGACCTGCACCCGGGCCTGGTGGACCTGGCCACCTTCACCCTGGCAAACCTCTGCCTGGCCCCGCCGCAGGAGGACGCCACCCCGGCGGCGAAGGGAGACACGGCCGTGCTCAACGTGGCCGACGCCGAGTTCTCGGTGCTCATCCTGCGCCACGGTGTGCCGCTCTTCTACCGCTCCAAGCCGCTCCTCCATCATCCGGCGGACGAGCCCCAGGCGAGTCGCCGGGAGCTGCAGCGGGAGCTGGCCACCTCCGCCACCTACTACGCCGAGCGCCTGGCCGAGGACGGGGCCTCCCTGGGGACCGTCTTCCTGCGGGTGGCCCGGGGGGGCGATGCCCCGCTTCACGCGCTGGTGGCCGAGGCCCTGGGCGTGCAGCCCCGGCCCCTGCGCCCGGGTGGGGCGCTGGTGGTGGAGACACCCAGCGCCCAGGGGCCCATGCTGGCCGAGGCGGCCCCGGCCCTGGGGGTCGTGGTGGGGAGGTGGGGATGAGGCGCAGGCTGGAGCTGAACCTGGCCCGGCGGCCGTTCACCAACGACACGCTGCTGCTGGCCGGGCTGGGCCTGCTGGCGGCGGCCGGCCTGGGCCTGACCATCTGGAACGGCGCGCGCTTCTTCGCCACCGGCTCCCAGGTGGCGGAGCTGGAGGAGCGGCGGACCGTCCTGCAGGCGCAGGTGCGGGAGGCCGAGTCCCGGGAGCGGATCCTCCTCCGGGACATGGACACCGCGCGCTCCGAGCTGCTGGCTTCGCGGGCCTCCTTCGCCAGCGGCATCATCCAGGCGCGAGCCTTCTCGTGGACCCGCCTGTTCAACGAGCTGGAGCAGGTCATGCCGCTGGGGGTCAAGCTGGTGGCGGTGCGGCCGCGCCTGGACGAGGGCCTGCGCATCCGCCTGGACGGCATCGCCAGGGACAACGAGTCGTTCTGGGAGCTGCAGGAGCGGTTGCAGGCGTGGCCGGTCTTCGGCAACGTCTACCCCGACGCGGTGCAGCCCACCACGGCCCAGCGCGGGCTGGCGGCGGGCGAGATCCGCGTCAGCCTGGAGCTGGAGTACTTCCCCGACGCCCGGGAGAAGCTGGGCCTGCCCGGGCCGGGAGAGGAGCCGCCGGGAGACCAGCAGCAGGCGGTGGCCGCAGCACCGCCGATCCCGGCCGCGGCGGCCCCGGAGCCCGCCCCGGCGCAGGAGGCTGCGGCGCAACCCGCGTCCGACCCCCAGGCCCAGCCCGCCAGCACCACGCCCTCCCCCCCCCCGCCACCGGCACCGGCCAGGGAGAAGAGGGGCAAGAAGCCGCCCCCCCAGCCCCGGGTGGGGCTGGAGCGGAAGAGCACCCTTCCCCCCGGCGCTCCCGGGATGGAGGTTCCGGACCTGAGCAAGTTCCAGCGCCCCGAGCTGCAGGGCGCCATCGAGCTGCCGCCCCTGGACGTCATCGACGGCCAGCTGGTGGACGAGGACGGCAACGTGGTGCCCATCGACGACGTGATCAACATGCCCGGTGGCATCCGTCCCGGTCCCGCCCCGGACCTGGGAGGGGACCTTCCCCCGGAGGAGGGCGGGGATGACGGTGGGGCCGGCCCGGAGGACGGAGCCCAGCCGCCGGCGGGCCAGGACGCCACCAAGCCCGGCGCGGCGGGGCGCAGGGAGCGCCGGCCATGATTCGCAAGCTGCACCTGCGGGAGCACCTGCGGGTGGTGGTGGGCGTCCTGGTGGGCCTGCTGGCGGCCAACCTCCTGTTCACGGCGCTGGTCAACGCGCCGCGGCTGGAGGCGGCGCGCTCCGCCGACCAGATCACCGCGGAGCTTCAGGCCTCCCTGAGCAAGCAGCAGAACCGGGTGGCCCAGCTCCAGGAACGGGTGGACCGGCTGCAGCACAACCGTGAGGTGCTGGAGCGGTTCTTCCAGGAGGACCTGGCCACCAAGCAGGAGCGGCTGGTGGGGGTCCAGCGGGAGATCCACCGCATCGCCCAGACCTACCAGGTGCAGGCCACACAGCTCAAGTTCACCCACGAGGGGGTCAAGGGGTCGGACCTGGTGCGCATGGCGGTGAACATCCCGCTGAGCGGCGGCTACAACAATCTGCGCCAGTTCCTGAACGAGGTGGAGCGATCCAAGCTGTTCCTGGTGGTGGAGGCCATCCAGCTCCAGGAAGGTCAGCAGGGCGGCGTCATGCTCAACCTCAACGTCCGCCTGGCCACGTACTTCGCCGACGAGGACCGCTCCGACCTCCGGTACCGGATCGAGGGCTGAGATGCAGCTCAACCGCCAGTACGTGCTCCTGGTGGCCCTGGCCGTGGTGGCCGTGTGGGCCATCTACATGGTCACCGGGGAAGGCGCCAGCGAGGGCGCGCCGGCCGGTGCGCCGGTGCGCGGACGGGCCGGTGGCGGGCCCGGCGGGGCGCTCCCCGAGATCCCGGAGCTGCCCGATCCCGACGGGGAGCGGGACCGCTTCAACCCCTCGGGCGGGCGCAACCTCTTCGCCTACGGGCAGCCCAAGGTGACGACACCGCCGCCGCCCCCGCCGGTCTCCAGGCCGGTGGCGCCGCCTCCCAAGCTGCCCCCGCCGCCGCCGCCACAGCAGGCCCAGGGGGGCGGCGGAGGCGGTGGACCGGAGGCGCCGGTGGAGCCGCCACGGCCCACCCCACCGCCGGTGAACTTCAAGTTCCTGGGCTACCTGGGGCCCCAGCAGGCCCTCATCGGTGTGTTCAACGTGACCACACCCGACGGCGACGTCATCGTGCTGGCGGGCGAGGGAGAGGTGGTGGCCGAGAAGTTCAAGGTCCACCGGATCGGGTACGAGGAAGTGGAGATCGGCTACGTGCACGAGCCGTTTACCAACGAGAGAAAGGTGCTTCCCATGGGAGGTCGGTCGTGACCGCGACAGAGGAGCAGGAGATCCACCGCCGGGGCCGGCCCGGCCGTCACCGCCCGGGCCCGGGCGGTGCCGTCCGCCTGGTCGGCCTGGTCCTGATCTGCCTGGTGGTGGCTGCCTGCGCCACGTCCAAGCCGTTCCGCCAGGGGCAGAAGTACGCCAGGGCCGGCGACTACGACCGGGCCGTGCTCTCGTTCTCCAAGGCCCTCAACAAGGACCCGCAGAACGTCCGCTACCAGATGGAGCTGAGCCGGGCGCGCTTCCGGGCGTCCCAGGTCCACTTCGACAAGGCCAAGAAGTACCTGGCGGCCGGCCGCCTGGAGCTGGCGGTGGAGGAGCTGCAGGCGGCGGTGTTCTTGGACGCCAGCAACGATTTCGCCGCCATCGAGCTGGAGAAGGCCAAGGTGGCCCTGGCGGAGCGGAGGCAGGGCCAGGATCCGGCCCAGGAGCTGGAGGAGATGAAGCGCCGGGCCAAGGAGTCCCTGGAGCCGCCCAAGCTGGATCCGTCCTCCAACGTCCCCATCCTCCTCAAGTTCAACAACGAGGAGCTGTCCAAGATCTTTGACGCCCTGTCCAAGGCCAGCGGCATCAACTTCCTGTACGACGACCGGGTGGAGCTGAACAAGCGGGTGAGCGTGGACCAGGCCGGCGTGGACTTCGAGGAGGCCCTGGACCTCCTCATGATCCAGAACAAGCTGTTCTACAAGGTTCACGACCCCCATACCCTCATCATCATCCCTGACAACCGCCAGAAGCGCCAGGAATACGAGGACCAGGTCATCAAGACGTTCTACCTGTCCAACGCCGAGGTCAAGGACGTGCAGACCATCCTGCGCACGCTCCTGGATGCCCGCAAGGTGGCCGTCAACGATCAGCTCAACGCCATCACCATCAAGGACACCCCGGACGTGGTGGCCGTGGCCGAGAAGCTGGTGGACAACTCGGACAAGGCCAAGGCCGAGGTGGTGGTGGACGTGGAGATCATCGAGATCAACCGGAACACGTTCCAGAACCTGGGCATCGACATCACCTCGTCGGCCCTCACCCTGTCCTTCCAGGGGGGCGAGGCCTTCGGCAGCAATCAACGCGGCCTGCGCCTGGGCGAGCTCAACGTCATCAACAACAAGTCGGCCTACCTGCTGGGGCCGGTCCCCAGCGCCGTGCTGAACTTCCTGAAGACCGACTCGGACACCCAGACCATCGCCAAGCCCCAGGTGCGGGTGTCCGAGGGGGAGCGGGCCCAGCTCAACATCGGGCAGCGGGTGCCCATCCCCACCACCAGCTTCAACACCGCCAACACCGTGGGCGGCAACATCGTCCCCCTGACCTCCTTCACCTACCAGAACGTGGGCATCTCGGTGGAGATCGAGCCCCGGGTGCACCACAACCGGGAGGTCACCATGACCATCGCCGTGGAGGTGTCCTCCCTTGCCGGGAGCATCGCCGGCACCGGCGGCCAGAGCCAGCCCATCATCGGCACCCGGAACATCAACACGGTGATCCGCCTCAAGGAGGGGGAGAGCCAGATCCTGGCCGGGCTGATCCAGGAAAATGACCGCAAGTCGCTGCGCACCATTCCGGGGCTGGACAAGATCCCCATCCTCAGGAAGATCTTCGGCACCCACGAGGACAGCAAGGAGCGCACCGACATCATCCTGACGCTGACGCCGCGCATCGTGCGGCTCCCGGACATCCGCCAGGAGGATCTCAAGGCCATGTGGGTGGGCACTTCCAACCAGGTGGTGTTCCAGGGGGCCGAGCGTAGCCCCTTCGGCACCGCCACCCCGTTCACCCAGGGAGCGGACGGAGCCGGCGCCGACGGCGGCATGGGAACCGGGCTGCTGGACGACGGCACGGGCGGCCAGGAGACACCCGTCGACGACGAGGGCGGGGGCGGTCCCGCTCCCGGGGACGATGCCTCGGGTGAGGAAGGCGACGAGGACGCCGAGAACAAGCC
>JBFGDW010000119.1:0-9379 GCA_041580435.1 Candidatus Polarisedimenticolia bacterium
CGGCGATGCCGCCGCGGCGGGCGGGGCCCGATCCCTCCCCCCCCGCCCGGCCGGGCTGCTGCGGCGGGCCGTACGCCTGCTCGCCAGCGACGCCAGCATCCACCTGCGGGACGTGGGCGTGCGTGACGTCACCGACCCGGCCAGCGCTTCCCTCATCGGCGGCCTGCGCCTGGACCTGACGCGCACGGGCCCGGGGCGATTCCACCTGGACGCGGCGACGCCTGGCGGCGCCGAGCCGTTCCTGTCCGCCAGCCTGGACGTGGAGCCTGACCTCCAGTGGGCGGTGGGGAGGCTGGAGTTCCGGCGGCTGCCGGTGCGCCTGGCGGCGGCGCTGGCGCCAGGCCTGCCCCTGGACCGGGATGCCCCGGGCTGGCTCGACGGGCGGGTCGATCTGGTGGAGGCGGGCCCGGAGGCCCTGGCCATGTCGGGCCGGCTGTCGCTGTCGGACGTCACCGTGCGCTCGGCGGCGCTGGCGTCCCGCCCGGTGCGCGACGTGGGGATCGATCTCGCCGGCGAGGGCGTGCTGCGGCCGGCGGCACGCCGCCTGGAGGTCACTCGCGCCGAGGCGCGCCTGGAGGACGCGCAGATCGAGGTGTCCGGCGCGCTGGAGTGGACCGACGCACATTACCTCATCCACCTGCTCCTGAGCCTGCCGCCCACCACATGCAATGCCGCGGCCGCCGCCATCCCGCGGGACGTGCTGGGTGAGCTGGCCGGATTCTCCTGGGAGGGAGCGCTGGAGGGGTCGCTGCTGGTCCACCTGGACTCACGGGCGCTGCGCGAGGCGGGCCTGGAGATCTCCCTGGAGCAGAACTGCCGCTTCGTGAGCGTGCCTGACGCGCTGGCCGTGGGCGGCGGCCGCTCGGCGCTGCGCCAGCGGGTGCGCACCGCCGACGGCGTCTGGCACGAAAGGCCCGTGGGGCCCGGCACGCCGGGCTGGACGCCCCTGGCCCAGGTGAGCCCGTACCTGGTTCAGGCGGTGCTTGCCCACGAGGACGCCGGCTTCTTCGACCACGGCGGCTTCTCCGCCGCCGACATCCGGGCCGCCCTGGTGCAGAACATCGAGGCGGGCCGCTACCGCTTCGGCGCCAGCACCATCACCATGCAGCTCGCCCGCAACCTCTACCTGGACCGGGAGAAGACCCTGGCGCGCAAGATCCAGGAGGTGCTCCTCACCTGGTACCTGGAGACCGCCCTGGACAAGCGCGAGATCCTGGAGCTGTACCTGAACATCGTGGACTACGGCCCGGACCTCGTTGGCGTGCGGCGTGGGGCGCAGCACTACTTCGGTCGCGATCCCGCGCGCCTCACCCCGGCCCAGGCGGCCTTCCTCGCCTGCATCCTGCCGGCGCCCCACCGCTACCACCGCCACGTGCAGGCCGGGGAGATGCCGCCCAGCCTGGCCAGCGAGATGGAGGAGCTGCTCCGGCAGATGGCGAGGCGGGGGTCGCTGAGCGAGCCGGCCCTGCGTGCCGGGCTGGCCGAGGCGGCGAGCCTGCGCTTCAGCCGCGAGGCGGCGGGCGCTCAGCTCCGGTAGTTGCCGAACTGGAGCTCCAGGCCGAAGTCCTCGGCCCGGAGCAGGGCGATGACCTCCTGGAGCGTGTCACGGGACGGCGCGCTGACCCGCACCTGGTCCCCCTGGATGGCGGCCTGCACCTTCTTGAGCTTCCGGTCCTTGATGAGCTTCACCATGGCGCGCGCCGCCTCGGTGGGGATCCCCTGCTGCAGGGAGATCTCCTGGCGCACCCGCCCGCCCGCGGCGGGCTGGGCCGGCCCCACCTTGAGGTTCTTCACCGGCACGCCGCGCCGGACCATCTTGCCCTGCAACACTTCCACCACCGCCCGGAGCTTGTGCTCGTCGGGAGCGCCCAGCACGATGAGATTCTTCTCCCGCTCCAGGTCCAGGTCGATCTTGAGGCCGCGGAAATCGAAGCGCTGGCCGATCTCCTTGCGGGCCTGGTTGACGGCGTTGTCCACCTCCTGGAGGTCGCAGCCGGAGGTGACGTCGAAGGACTCGAGGGCGGGCATGGGAGGCGGACTATAGCAGGTGGGGCCGCATCCGTGGTTGACTGGCGCCATGGCCGGCGCCGCCCTCATCATCGACGGCTACAACCTCATCTTCCGCCTGGCGCCTGAGGCGCTGGCCGCGCCTGGCGAGCTGCACGCCTACCGCGGGCGCCTGGAGGAGGCGGTGCGCGGCTTCGGCCAGCGGGAGGGACGGCGTCCCTGGGTGATCTACGACGGCCAGCGGCTCCCTGGAAAGGCGGCGGGCGCCGTGGAGGAGCCCCATCTCAAGGTCAGCTTCGCCGAGCCGCCGGCCGAGGCCGACGATGTCATCTGCCAGATGGCGCTGCAGGCCCGCGACGGCGGGCAGGCCGTCACGGTGGTGACGTCCGATGCCGGGCTGGCGGCGCGTCTGCGTCCGGCCGGCGTGATGGTGGTTCCGGTGGAGGCATTCGGCGCCGGGCTGCTGCCGGGGGAGGGGGCGGGCGCCGATCCGTCGCTTCCCGACGTGGAGCGGTTCTTCCTGACCCTGCATGAGCGAGAGGAGGCGGTGCGCCGCTTCGTGGAGCGCCAGGAGAGAGCGCACGAGACGGCGGCTGGCTCCGCAGGGGGCGAGCAGGCTAGCGGGAGCCCTGGCGCCCGCAGCGCCGCCGGCGCCGGGACGGACGCCGAGCTCCGCCGCCGGCGCGGCGAGCGGCGCCAGCAGCGGCGCCTTGCGGGCCGGCGCGGCGCCGGGCGCAGGAAACGGCGCCGCTGAACGGCTCACGCCCCGGGTTGGCGCCCCTCAGCACCTCGACCGGCCCAGAGGGCGTGTGCTATCCCTTCACCCGGAGGGACGATGCCCAGATTCAAGAAGATCCTTGTGGCCACTGATCTGTCCGCCACATCCGACCGGGCCATCAAGGTGGCCGCGGACCTGGCCCGTCCGGTAAGGACGCCCATGGAGCTACTCCACGTTGTGGAGGCGCTCCCACGGGAGGATCGCTTCCTGGCCCTGACGGCGCCGCTCCCGGAGATCCAGCGGCTGATCCTGCAGGAGGCCACCGACAAGCTCCAGCGGCGCGGGCGCAAGCTCATCGGCTCGGCGGCTCCCTTCGAGGTCCGGGTGGAGTTCGGCAGCGCCTTCAAGGTCATCCTCCACCGGGTGACCCGCGGCCGGCCGCGCCCGGATCTTCTGGTGGTGGGCACCCATGGCCGCTCCGGCCTGGCCCACGCCATCATGGGCAGCGTCGCCGAGCGGCTGGTGCGCACCGCCCCCTGCCCCGTGCTGGTGGTCAAGCCGGCCGGGTTCAAGCCGCCCGCCTGATCAGGAGCCGCCCCATGTCCTCCCAGTTCAGCTTTTGCGACCAGGTTAACGCCAGCTTCGACCGCGCCGCCGCGCTCACCAAGCACCCCCCCGGCCTGCTCAAGCAGATCCGTGCGTGCAACAGCGTCTACCGCTTCACATTCCCCCTCAAGCGCGACAACGGCACCATCGAGGTGATCCACGGCTGGCGGGCCGAGCACAGCCAGCACAAGCTCCCCACCAAGGGAGGCATCCGCTACAGCATGATGGTCAACGAGGACGAGATCATGGCGCTGGCCGCCCTCATGACCTACAAGTGCGCCATGGTGGATGTGCCCTTCGGCGGCGCCAAGGGCGGTGTCTGCATCGCGCGTCACAACTACTCCGAGGAGGAGCTGGAGCGGATCACGCGGCGCTACACCTACGAGCTGTTCAAGAAGGATTTCATCGGACCCGGCGTGGACGTGCCGGCGCCCGACTTCGGCACCGGGTCCAAGGAGATGGCCTGGATCGCCGATACCTACCAGTCGCTCACCTCGGGTGAGCTCAATTCCCAGGCCTGCGTCACCGGCAAGCCGGTGGCCCAGGGGGGCATTCGCGGCCGCAACGAGGCCACGGGCCGTGGGGTCTTCTTCGGCATCCGCGAGGTCTGCGCCGTGGCCGAGGACATGAAGCCCCTTGGCCTGACGCCCGGCCTGGAGGGGAAGCGGGTGGTGGTGCAGGGGCTGGGAAACGTGGGGTACCACGCCGCCAAGTTCCTGCAAGAGGGGGGCGCCCTGCTGGTGGGGCTGGCCGAGTATGAGGGGGCCGTGGCCGACCCCAAGGGGCTCGACCTGGAGAAGGTCATCGCCCACCGCAAGGAGACCGGCTCCATCCTCAAGTACCCCGGCGCCACCAGCATCGAGAAGTCGCCTGAGGCCCTGGAGCTGGACTGCGACATCCTGGTACCCGCCGCCCTGGAGAATCAGATCACCGCCGACAACGCGCCGCGCATGAAGGCGAAGATCCTGGCCGAGGCGGCCAACGGCCCCACCACCGCCGAGGCCGACGAGATCCTCCGGCAGAGGAAGATCCTGGTCATCCCCGACGCCTACCTCAACGCCGGCGGCGTGACCGTGTCCTACTTCGAGTGGGTCAAGAATCTGTCCCACGTCCGCTTCGGGCGCATGCACAAGCGGTTCGAGGGCGCGGCCTACCGGCGCCTGCTGGGGGCCATGGAAGAGATCACCGGCCAGCAGTTCACGCCGGAGAAGATCGAGCACTACGCCCGGGGCGCCAACGAGGAGGACCTGGTCAACTCGGGGCTGGAGGAGACCATGGTCATGGCGTACCACCAGACCCGGGAGCTCAAGAAGCACTACGGCCCGGGCACAGACCTGCGCACGGCGGCGCTGGTCAACGCCATCAACAAGATCGCTGTCTGCTACCAGGACCTGGGGATCTTCCCCTAGGGGGTTGCCGCCGTCTCCTAGGGGGTCGCCGCCGTTTCCGCTTGCTGAAGGAAGGGCTCTGGCTGCCACGCATGGGCCAGATAGCGGGCCACAGCGCGGGCCGGCTCCACCCCAGCCAGGCGAGCCAGCAGGTGGAGGCAAGCGTCGATGCCAGCAGCGCCGCCGGGAGAGGTGATGATTTTCCCCGTGTCCACGTAGGGGCGGTCAGGAAGGACGATGGTACGCGGCGCTGCGCGGCGCATGACGTCGATGAGGCCGGTGTGGGTGGTGGCCTCCACGCCGTCAAGGAGTCCCGCCCGGGCCAGGATGAAGGATCCCGTGGAGAGTGAGAGCACCACCTGGGCCTGGGCGGCGGCGCCGCGCACCCAGCCGATGAGCGTGTCGTCTTCCAGCGCGGCATCGAAGGCGCCCCCCGGGATGACCAGGATGTCCGCCGCCGGGCTGGTCATGAAGGTGTGCTGGGGAACGAGGTCCACGAAGCCCGCGGCCGGGAGAGGCTCGACGGACGCCGCCACGGTGAAGGCCTGGAAGCTGCCATCGCGGCCCGCGAGCTGGAAAACCTGGCCTGGAACCGCTGCGTCGACGGGATCCACTCCGTCGTACAGCAGGATCGCCACCTTGCGCGCGTTCCGGAAGCCCAGCGCCTGGCCGCTGGCGTCAAGATAGCGGTGCGGCTCGGCGGTGAAGCGCTCCATGGCATCGCCGCTGGAAAAGGCGTAGATGCGGTTGGCGTGGTTGCGAAAAAGCCAGGGGTGGGCGGCGACCCCCGGAAAGACAGGGCAGGTGCCATCACCCTGGATGCGGTAGCGGTCCGGCTCGGCCAGGAACCGCTGGCGATTCTCGTCGGTGGTGAAGATGTAGCGGTACTTCCCATGGACCAGATCGATGCTCTCGTCGCCCTGGACCTCCTCCCCCGCCAGGAACTGGACCGGGTCCAGGCCGGCCAGGGCCAGGAGCGCCCCGGCATGCTTCGTGGGCTGCGACCTCTCCGGCGGGGAGAGCACCGGCCCTGAGGCAGCGGGGCCATCGGGCGCTGCGTTCATCACGGAGGCGCAGCCCACGAACATCAGGGCCATCCAGATGGTGGCGCGGTGCGCGCGTGCCTCGGGGGCTGATGGGTTCCTGTAGCGATGCATGCTGATCCTCCCAGAGTGACCTGGAGAGGATAGCAAGGCCGGACCCCTGCTCCAATCCTCCATGGCTGCCAAGTTGACGCGGCTGGAAGGGTCGGCGACAATGACGCCCGCCATGGACCTGTTCAACAACTGGATTGCATGGATCGATGGGCTCATCGCGCCGCTGCCGGTCTGGCTGCGCCTGCTGGTGACGCTGGCCGTCGTGCTGCTGGCGGTGCTGGTGCTGGTCCCGGCCCTGTGGGGCCTGTTCCGCCGCCTGGCGCGCCGGACAAGCACCCAGATCGACGAGATCCTGGTGGCCAGCACCATGACGCCGGCCAAGATCCTCATCTTCACCCTGGCGGCGCGGGTGGTGCTGGACTCGTTCGACCTGCCCGACGAGGTGGTGGTCTGGGGCGGCCGAGCCGCCCTGGTGCTGGGGGTGCTGGCCATCGCCCTGTTCGCCGACCGGCTGGTGCGCGGCCTGCTGGGCAACTACGTGGACACCGTCGATTTCCTGCAGAGCTCGGCGGCCATCATCAAGATCCTGGCCCGGGCCGTCATCCTGCTGCTGGGGATGCTGGTCATCCTGGACTCCATGGGGGTGTCCATCACGCCCCTGCTGGCCTCCCTGGGCGTGGGCTCCCTGGCCATCGCCCTGGCCCTGCAGCCGTCCCTGGCGCAGTTCTTCGCCGGCCTGTACCTGCTCATGGACCAGCCCATCCGCGTGGGCGACTTCATCAAGATGGAGTCGGGGGAGGAGGGGACGGTGGAGGGGATCGGCTGGCGCTCGGTGCGCATCCGGCTGCTGTCCAATGACCTGGTCATCATCCCCAATGACAAGATGGCCTCGGCCACGCTGCTCAACTACAACCTACCGGCCAACGAGTCGGGACTGTACGTGGACGTGGGCGTGGCCTACGAGAGCGACCTGGCCCACGTGGAGAAGGTCACCCTGGATGTGGCCCAGGCGGTGCAGAAGGAGATGGACGCCTGCACCGACGACTGGGAGCCCCGCTTCCGCTACACGGGATTCAACGACTCGGCCATCGGCATCACCGTGATCCTGCGCCTCAAGGAGATCGGAGAGCGGTACTCGGTGCGCAGCGAGTTCATCAAGCGGCTGCACGCCCGGTACCGGGACGAGGGCATCACCATCCCGTTCCCCATCCGCACCCTGTACGTCAGCGACGAGGACCGCAAGCTGCTGGGGCGGCTGCCGGAGTCGCGGCAAGTCGATTCACAGGAACGGGACGGTCCGGCCGACTAGAGCGAGGCCCGCTCTCGGGCGTCCAGGGTCGTGCTGGGTTCCCAGCGTGAGGAGTTGAGCCCATGACGAGCCGGCGACGGATGCACTGGGCCGTGATTTCCTGTGCCGTGCTGTCTGGAGTCTGCGGTGTGGCGCAGGCCACGGAAGACATCATACCAACGTGGACATCGGTCGCCTTTGAAGTCCGGCTCCCCACGCCCGGCCGGACGGCGGCGGTTTCGGCGCGGCTGGACGCAAGTGGGGGGAGAATCGAGACGCTCGAGCTCCGCATGGGTCATGAGGTTGTCGATCTCCCGCGGGTCCTGTACGCGGATCTGAACCAACCACGCCTACAGAGTCTCTCCCTTGTGGCCAGTGGAAACCCTGACAACCTGGTCGTTAAGTTCCGTTTTGGGCCGCAGGGGCCGCCCAGGGGCCTGCCGCCGGGCTGCGAGGAAGCCGACCTGAGCCTGGTTGTCATCGCGATCGAGGGGACCAAGGCCATCGGGCGGTTCATCGCGACGCCAGGAGCCAGTGGGACGATGAAGTGGCAGGACCTCAAGGACGGTGCTCTCACCGCTCCCAGGCCTTGAGGTGGACAAGGCTGGGACCCGATCATTACCAGACGAGGCGATGACGTCCGCGGCGGTCGATGCGGGCGTTGAGTCTCTACGGTGGCATGCGGCGGGAGCGTCAGGTGATGAACACGTAGATGGCGCCGACCAGCGCCAGAGCGCCCAGGGCAACGCTCATGAGCCAGCCCATGCGCAGGGTGCCGGGAGCAAAGGCCACTCCCATGGCAAGGAACACCAGGCCGGTCGTCACCATGTTGGACTGAGCACGGAACGCCCCGCCCAGGATCAGAGCCGTCGCGCCCATGAGGAAGAGCCACCCGGTGATCCTCATGGGGAGCGGCCGGCTCCGCAGGTCATGGGTGAACACCGCGTGCTCGTCTTCAGTCCCGGCAGAGCGTCTCATCATCGCTGCCCCTATCCATGAGCGGAGCGGCCGCGCTCAAGTGCTTGAATCGTACGGAAAGGTGGCCGCCGAGGTCAAGGGGGCTTGACGCTAGACAGTGCGGGCACTGGCGGCGACTCCGGTTCACGCTAGGCAGGCTCCGAGAAGGCCAGGTGGTAGCCATCGGGATCCTGCACGCCGAACTCACGCATGCCGTAGTCCATGACCTCGGGCCCCCACGCGAACTCCACCTTGCCGCGCAGCTCCTCGGCCAGCGCACCGACGTCCTCGGGGAAGAGGTAGAACGTCCCGCTGCAGATCGGCTT
Source organism: Candidatus Polarisedimenticolia bacterium (assembly GCA_041580435.1). Classification (GTDB taxonomy): domain Bacteria; phylum Acidobacteriota; class Polarisedimenticolia; order SMYD01; family SMYD01; genus JBFGDW01. Next base: position 8,388 of record JBFGDW010000119.1, read on the forward strand.
GGGCGGTGTGCCGGCTGGCGGCTGGGTGTAAAACTGGAGCGCGACGCCGTCGCGGCTGACCTCGGCCCAGGTCGGCTGCTGCGAATCGGGGTGACATCCGGTCACCTCGAACCCGAGCTTTCGATAGAACGCCAGCGATGCCGGCATGTCCCTGACCAGCAGGGAGGGGACCAGCCGCTGCCTGAGCTTGACGCCACCCATGGTGTCTCCCGGCCAAGGCTACCACCCTCGGCACGAAACCGGGCCGCTCACCAGCGCGTCCTTGGGCCGCACGGCACCCATGCCCTCGACCAGCAGGGCCCGGAGCGCCGGGTCCATCCTGGTGATCCCCCGGCTGGCCGCGAGATTGGCCAGGCCCGCGCCCGGCGCCGCCGTTCAGCCCGCCGACGCCCGGATCCGGCTCACTCTGATCAGGTTGGTCAGGGGGCGCTCGCGGATGGGGTCGCCCATGAGCACGACCATGGCCTCACCGGGGGCGGCGAGTCCGTCGGCGAGAAGGCGCGCCTCCACCACCCGCACGACCTCGTCCAGGGTCTGCACGTCGGCGTCCATGAGGAGGGGGCGCACGCCCCAGACAAGCTGCACCTGGCGGGCGACGCGGGCGTCGGTGGTGAACACCAGGATGCCCGCCTCGGGGCGGTGGCGGGCGATGAGGCGGGCGGTGAAGCCGCCCTGGCTGAACGCGACGATCCAGCGCACGCCCAGGTTACCGGCGGCGTGCACGGCGGCCGCCGAGACGATGTCGGGGATGTCCCCCTCGCCGGTGGCAAGGGCGGCCAGGTCGGCGGCCCGGCGGCGGGGGACGCCGGCGGCACCGCTGCCCTGAACCTGCCACGCCTCGGCCTCGGCGATGATGCGCGCCATGGTGCGCACCGCCTCCACCGGGTGGCGGCCGGCGGCGGTCTCGGTGGAGAGCATGAGGGCGTCGGCGCCGTCGAAGACGGCGTTGGCCACATCGGTGGCCTCGGCCCGGGTGGGGCGGGGCTGCTCCA
>JBFGDW010000120.1:0-9357 GCA_041580435.1 Candidatus Polarisedimenticolia bacterium
AGCATGTCCTTGACGCTGGAGATCTTCTGGTTCGCCACGAGGATGTAGGGGTCCTCGAGCACGGTCTCCATGCGCTCTGCGTCGGTGACGAAGTACGCCGAGATGTAGCCCTTGTCGAAGCGCATACCCTCGGTGAGCTCGAGGTCGAGCCCAAAGGTGTTGCTCTCCTCGACGGTGATGACACCTTCCTTGCCGACCTTGTCCATGGCCTCGGCGATGATCTTGCCGATGGTGGGGTCATTGTTGGCCGAGATGGTGCCCACCTGCTCGATGGCCTTGCCGGAGACCGACGTGGACAGCTTCTTGACGGCCTCCACGGTGACGACCACGGCCTTCTCGATGCCGCGCTTGATGTCCATGGGGTTGGCGCCGGCGGTCACGGCCTTGGTGCCCTCCCGGAGGATGGCCTGGGCCAGCACCGTGGCGGTGGTGGTGCCGTCACCGGCCACGTCCGAGGTCTTGGAGGCCACCTCGCGGAGGATCTGGGCGCCCATGTTCTCCCGCGGATCCTCCAGCTCGATCTCCTTGGCCACGGTGACGCCGTCCTTGGTGGACAGCGGGGAGCCGAACTTCTTCTCGATGACGACGTTGCGTCCCTTGGGTCCGAGGGTGACCTTCACGGCGTTGGCCAGCTTGTTGACCCCCTTCAGGATCGACTGGCGGCACTCCTCGGCGTAGGTGATGTCCTTGGCTGCCATGCTTTGAAAACCTCCTTGAAAATCTGGATTGGGTCCTGCAGGATCGGCGGATGACGGGCCGGCGTTCGGCCTACTGGATGACTCCCAGGATCTCGTCCTCGCGCACGATGACGTGCTCCACGTCATCAATCTTGATCTCGTTGCCCGCGTACTTGCCGATGAGGACCTTGTCGCCGGCCTTCACTTCCAGGGGGATGCGCTTGCCGTTCTCGTCCACCTTGCCGGCGCCCACGGCGATGACCTTCCCCTCGAGGGGCTTCTCCTTGGCGGTGTCGGGGATGATGATCCCACCCTTCTTGGTCTCGCCGGGCTCCTGGCGCTTCACCAGTACCCGGTCGTAGAGCGGCTTCACCTTCATGGGTTCCTCCTATCTATCTGAAAAATAGAAGCTTGTCTTGTTTCGCCGCGGCCTGTTAGCACTCATCGCCGGCGAGTGCTACCAGATTAACATCGCCCCCGGCGCCCTGTCAACGGGCTCCCGGGCGGGGCCGGAGGTTCCATGGCCCGTGCCACCTGGTGGCCACGTGGCGCAAGCGGACCTCCCCGGGGTGCGGCGCCAGGGAGGAGACGGGCGCGGATCCGCCCCCGCGCCGGTCGCCCCCATCTTGCCCTGCCGCCGGAGGCAACCGTATATTTCCCCTGTCGGCATGGGAGGCGCCCCTGAGAGGCCGCCATGGAGAGCAACCGGGACAAGCGAATCGCCGGGATCAGCCGCGGGGACCTGGAGGAGCGCCTCCGCCACATCGCCAGGCAGCATCACCCCGAGGAGGTCCTCAACCGCCTCGAGCTGGTCCACCTGGTGCAGGTGGTCACCAATGACGCCCTGCTGCTGACCGATCTCTACGCCAGGGTGAGCCTGGGCGAGATCCTGCACCGCCGCCTTCCCTCCCTGCCCCCGGCCCTGCGGGCGCTGGCCGAGCGCGCCTCCCGGGGCGACGAGCCGCGGTTGCTCCACGAGGTGCGGCGGCTTCCCGAGCGAATCAAGGCGGTGGGGGACAAGGCGCTGTTCGACGTGGGCCTGACCGGGCAGAGCGACTACCACGGCATTCCCCTGGTGGAGCTGGGGCAGCGCTCGTACCAGATGGCGGCCGAGATCATGGAGCGGCTGGCGGCCGATCCGCTCCTGAACCGCTTCTTCCAGGAGAATCGCCTCCAGACCCTGCCCATCGAGGAGGAGGTCATCTTCCTGCAGCAGTGCTCCCGGCGCTTCGCTCTTTACGCCGACCTCCTGCGCTGGCTGAGGTCCGACGCCCCGCCCGGGCGGGAGGATGCCACCGACGGCGAGGCGCTCCGGCCTGAGGCCCGCACCGGCACCGCGCCCGCCGCCGCGGCGGAGGCGCCGGCGGCGGTCCAGGAGAGGCCCGGGGAGGCCCTCATGACCCGGGAGCCAGCCGCCCAGCCCGCCGGGGAGCGGATCCAGCTGGAGCGCAACGAGCTGCTGGCGGCCTACGAGCGCATCCTCCTGTTCGCCGCCCTGGACATCGACGCCCTGGGACGCAGGCTGGCCCGGACGGTGGTGGCCCAGGAGGGGGCCATCCGCGCCCTGTGCGACGAGTTCTCCCTGCACGCCGCAGGCACTCAGAACCTCAACCGGCCACCGTCCTACCTGTTCGTGGGGCCCACGGGGGTGGGAAAGAACTACCTGGTGGAGACCCTCCTGGAGGTCCTGGAGGAGGCCTGGGGAACCGAGATCCCGTTTCTCACCCTGGAAGGACCCAACTACACCTATCCCTCCGACATCAACGAGCTACGCGGGGCCACCCGCGGCTTCATCCGCAGCGACGAGGAGGGGATCCTCACCGAGTTCCACCACCGGGCCGCCACCGCGCCCCTGTCGGTGATCCTGGTGGACGAGGTGGAGAAGGCCCACCCGCAGCTCCGGAAGTTCTTCCTGTCCATCATGGACCGGGGGACCGTCACCGACAACCGCGGCAAGGTGCTCCACTTCGCCAACTCCATGATCGTCTACACCTCCAACATCGGCTACTCGGATCTGGCCCGCGGCGCCGCTCCCATCGGTTACTCGGACCAGGAAGGCCAGGACCGCCGGGTGGCCCAGGACGTGCGCCGTGAGCTGCGCCGGGCCCTGTCGCCCGAGTTCGTGAACCGCCTGCAGGTGATCCACTTCGAGCACCTGAGCCGGGAGGCCATCGACCGGATCTTCGACCTGGAGCTGAGCCGCATCGTCCGCCGCTTCCAGGAGGTCCACGGCCTGGGGCTGGAGGTGACGCCAGCGGCGCGGGAGGAGATCCTGCGCCGGGGCTACAGCCACGACCACGGCGCCCGCCACCTGCGCGCCCGGCTGGAGGCGCTGGTCAACGTCGAGGTGAGCCGGAAGATCAAGGCCGACGAGCCCGTCCGGCAGGCCGTTTCCAGGCGGGTCCTGCACTACGTCCGCGAGCTCAAGCTGGGGAAGCGGGCCTTCGACGCCAAGGAGGTGCGCAGCCGGGTCCTTCGCCACGCCCGGGCCCGGGTCCCGTACCGGCGCGTGGTGGTGGACTTCCGCCAAGGCCGCTTCAGCTACGAGGGGCAGGAGAGCTGACGGTGTCCTTGCTGGCGGCCACCCAGGGCCTCATCGCCCGGACCTACGACTCCACCGCCCTGATCCCCGACGCCGCCCCTTTCGTCCTGGGGGATGAGGGGTACCGGCGCCTGGCGGGCAGGCACCGCATGGTGGAGAGGCTGGACGCCCCCGCCGGGGAGCCGGCGCCGGCGGAGCCGGCCACCGGGCCCCGGGTCCTGGTGCGGCGGCTGGACGCGGTCACCGCCGTGGCCATCTACCTGCCCGATGCCCTGGTGGCCCGCCTGGAAGCGCGCCCGCCCACCCGCATCCTGGACGAGGCCAACGTGGACGACTTCGCCGCCTTCGTGGAGGAGGTGGACCACTTCGTGGCCCTGTCCCAGCGGCTGGCCCGGGGGCGGGCCCTGCACCTGCTGGAGCTGGAGCTCAGGGCCAACGTCAGCAAGTCCCTGGTGCTGTCCCACTTCCTGGGGCGGCTGGCCGGCCGCCCGGTGCTGCGGGACCGTGAGCGTGTCTGGCTCCGCTACCACCTGTTCGAGAAGCCCAGGTACTGCGACGCCGATCCCGGCGTGCGCCGGCGCTACGAGGATGCCCGCCGCCTGGCGGTGCGCTTCCTGGACCGGCTGGAGGGGCTGCCCGCGGCACGCCGCATCCGGGAGCTGCGGCGCTGGGATGCGCTGCCGGGGCCGGACAAGGTCCGGGAGCTGGTGGCGGGCTAAGGCCCGCGCCGCCTCAGGGCCGGTCGGACTGCTCCACCCCGGGGCCGGCGGCCTGACCGGCCAGCAGGGCCAGGTCGCGGGCCTGGGGGAACAGGGTGAGGGCCTTGCGCACCTGGGCGTCGTACTCGTTGCGCACCCGGTCGCCGTACGTCAGCCCGAACTTGGCCGAGAGCACCTCGGACTTGATGAACATGCCGATGTCCTCCCGGTCATTGACCAGGTCCGACTCCTCGTAGGGGATCTCCTGCGCCACCAGGAAGGTCCGGAAGGCCTCCAGGAGCTTGTCGTCCACCTGCATGCGCTCGGTGACCTGGGGGTTGCGGGTGAGGTACTCCACGGCGAAGCGGAAGAAGGCCGAGACCCGGTACATGCGGGTGATGAACTCGGTGGGCTCACGCAGCTCCACCTCGAAGTCCGGGGCGATGCCGCCGCCGCCGTAAACGGTGCGCCCGGCGTCGGTGTACTTCTTGGAGTTGCTGTCGTAGGAGGGCCGGTAGTTCTCGTCGGTCCGGTAGGCCACGTAGTCCTCCAGCGACTCGTAATCGCGCTGGATGAGGCGCCCCGAAGGGGTGTAGTACTTGGCCGTGGTCAGGGCCAGGGCGTTGTTCCGCGACAGGGGGAAGACCGACTGGACCAGCCCCTTGCCCCAGGTGGTCTCGCCCACGATGAGCCCCCGATCGTGGTCCTGAATGGCGCCGGCCACGATCTCCGACGCCGAGGCCGAGCCCCGGTTCACCAGGACCACCAGGGGCAGATCGGGATAGGTGGCCTCATCGGTGGCGTAGTAGTCCTTGTTGGAGCCCTGGATGCGGCCGCGGGTGTAGACCAGCTTCTTGCCGCGCTCGATGAACTTGTCAGCCACGGACACGGCCTGATCCAGCAGGCCGCCCGGGTTGCCGCGCAGGTCCAGGACGAGGCGCGTCATCCCCTTCTGCTTGAGACCGTCCATGGCCGTCTGCAGCTCGCGGTCGGTGGTCTGGGTGAAGTTGCGGATCTTGATGTAGCCGGTCTCGGCGTCGATCATGTAGGGGTTCACCACGCTCTCGGTGGGGATGGTGTCCCGTGTGATGGTGAACTCCAGCGGCTCGGAGAAGCCGGGCCGCACGATGGTGATGTGGACGTCGGTCCCCTTGGGTCCGCGCAGCTGCTCCACCGCCTCCGAGGAGGTGAGCCCCTCGGTGGCCTCGCCGTTGATGCGGGAGATGATGTCCCCGGCCCGGATCCCCAGCCGGGCCGCCGGCGTGCCGTCGATGGGGCTGATGACGGTCAGGGGACGGTCCCGGCCGAGCTTCTGGATCACGATTCCCAGCCCGGAAAACGACCCCTGCTGTTCCTCCCGCATGGAGCGGTAGGCCTTGATGTTGAGGTAGGTGGAGTGGGGGTCCAGGGTGCGCAGCATGCCCGTGATGGCGCCCTCCACCAGCTGGTCCGGCTCGGTCTCCTCGTAGTAGTTCTCCTGCACCACCTGCAGAAGTGTGGCGAAGGACCGCAGGAGAGTCTCGTTCTGCCACGTGGTGGCCAGGGCGCGGTCGGTGAACAGGCCACCGGCCAGGCCTCCAGCCAGGAGAACGGCTGCCGCCATGGTGAGGAAGGACTTGCTGCGCATTCGGCCTCCGATCCGAGGGGGAGGGATGGGAATTTCTCTTTGAATATACCGCTCCACCGGGTCCTAGTAAAGGCGAAAGATCCCGTGGATACAAACCTTTGCGACCGTTTTACGATTCTTGACCTGGCGCGGAGGGGTCACGTAACCTTGCAGACCACGGCACCTTCCCCTGGAGGAGGACCCCTTGTTCGGCCCCATCGGCGGCCCCGAGATGGTCGTCATCCTCATCATCGCGCTGCTCATCTTCGGGCCGCGCAAGCTGCCCGATCTGGCCCGTGGGCTGGGTAAGGGGCTGGCGGAGCTGCGCCGGACGTCGGCGGACCTCAAGCAGACCCTGGAGCGGGAGATCCGCCTGGAGGAGGCCGACCGCGATGGGCAGGGACCGGCAGTGGAGGATCCCGAGGCCACCGTGTCGGCCGCCGCCCCTCGCCTCCCCGGGACCGTGCCCGGCGCCGGCGCTGGCGAGGCCCCGGGGCAGGCCGGCGCGCCCGGGCCCGGCAAGAAGGAACCACCCGACGAGCCGGGGGCCTGATCCTCCATGCCGGCGGCCCGGCCTGACCCCAACCGGATGAGCTTCCTGGAGCACCTGGACGAGCTCCGCAGGCGCCTGTTCGTGGCGCTGGCGGCAGTGGGGGTGGGGTTCGCCGTGGGCTGGCTCCTCCACGAGCACGCCCTGGACATCCTCATGGCGCCGGTGCAGGCCAGCCTTCCCGCCGGCATCAAGCCGGTCTTCACCACACTCCCCGAGGCCTTCCTGCTGGCCATGAAGGTGGCCTTCTTCGTCGGCCTGCTCCTGGCCTTTCCGGTGGTGGTCCTCCAGATCTGGCTCTTCGTGGCGCCCGGGCTGTACCCGCGCGAGCGGCGCTACGCCCTGCCGTTCATCCTCTTCGGGTCGGGCTTCTTCTTCCTGGGGGCGTGGTTCGGATACCAGGTGGTGTTCCCCTTCGCCGCCCGTTTTCTCATCGAGTTCGCCGGCGACCGCTTCCAGCCCATGCTGAGCATCTCCAAGATCTTCGGCTTCGAGATGCGGCTCATCCTGTCCATGGGCCTGGTGTTCGAGATGCCGGTGATGATCTTCATGCTGGCCCGCCTGGGGGTCGTCACCCCCCAGTTCCTGTGGCGGAACTTCAAGTACGCGGTCCTGGTCATCTTCATCATCGCGGCGGTCCTCACCCCGACGCCTGACGCGGTCACCATGACCCTGGTGGCGGGGCCCATGATCGGGCTCTACCTGCTGGGCGTTCTGGTGGCGCTGGTCTTCGGGCGGCGGCGAGATGGGGAGGACGACGACGGCGAAGGCCCCGCGGGCGCCGGCGGGGCCCGGGCATGATCTCCGCGGGGCTCGAGGCATGAGCGCCGCCGCCGGCCAGGACGGGCGGGCACCCCTGAGCGTCATCGTCACCACAGGCGACGAGGAGCGCAACATCGCCGCCTGCTTGGCCTCGGTGCAGTGGGCCGACGACATCCTGGTGGTGGACTCGGGGAGCCAGGACTCCACGGTGGAACTGGCCCGGCCCCTGGCCCACCGGGTGGTCCAGCACCCCTACGAGTCGCCCGCCCGGCAGAAGAACTGGGCCATCCCCCAGGCCCGGCACCCCTGGGTCCTCATCCTGGACGCCGACGAGCGCGCCACCCCCGAGCTGGAGGCGGAGATCCGCGGCCTGCTCCGCAGCGGACCGGCCTGCCGGGGTTACTGGATCTACCGCCGCAACACGTTCCTGGGGCGGGAGATCCGCCACGGCGGCTGGGAGCGCGACCGGGTGATCCGCTTCTTCGCCCGCGACCACGCCCGCTACCCCGACGTGCGGGTGCACGAGGAGATGGAGGTGGACGGCCCGGTGGGTGTGCTGAAGGCCCGCATGCTGCACCACTCGGTGCGCTCCCTGGCGGCCTACGGCGCCAAGATGGAGCGCTACTCCACCTGGTGGGCCGAGGAGCGCGCCGCCGCCGGCCGGCGGACCGGCGCCCTGGGGGTCGCGGCCCACGCCCTGGGACGCTTCGTGCGCATGTACATCCTGAAGCGGGGATTCCTGGACGGCGGCCACGGCCTGGTGCTGGCCTGCATGGCCAGCTTCTCGGTCTTCCAGAAGCACGCCAAGCTGTGGGAGCGGAGCCGGTCCCGGCCGGAGCCCGAGTGACCACATTCGGGCCGCTCACCATCCTGCACCTGGACGATGGCCGCGAGTGGCGCGGCGGCCAGCAGCAGGTCTCCCTTCTCTGCCGGGAGCAGGTGCGCAGCGGCCACCGCCCGGTGATCCTCTGCCCGCCGGGATCCCCACTGGCCCGCTGGGCGGCGGAGGCCGGCATCCCGGCACGGGAGGCACGCCTGGCCGGCGAGCTGCATCCGGCGTCGGTGGCGGCCGTGCGCCGGGAGGTGACCGCCCTCCGTCCCCACATCGTGCACGCCCACACCTCCCACGCCCACACGCTGGCGCTGCTGGCAGCCCGCGGGCCCGGACGGCCCCTGCGGGTGGTGGCCCGGCGCCTGGCCGGGCGCCCTCCCCGCGGCCTGTCCGCCCGCCTCAAGTACGGCCGGCGGGTGGACCTGTTCATCGCCGTGGCCGGGGCGGTGGGGCGTGAGCTGGTGGCGGCCGGGGTGGAGCCGGAGCAGGTGGCGGTGGTCCCGTCGGCCATCGATCCGGCGCGGTTCGCCTCTCCGCCGCCGCGGGAGGCGGCGCTGTCGCGGTTCGGCCTGCCGGCGGGCTGCCGCCTGGTGGGCACCCTGGGGAGCCTTGTGCCGCAGAAGAGCCACGCCGATCTGGTGGCGGCCTTCGCCCGCCTGGCGCCGGGCCGTCCCGATCTCCACCTGGTGATCCTGGGGGAGGGGCCGCTGCGGCCGGACCTGCTGCGCCAGGCCCGGGACCTGGGGCTCGCCTCCCGGATCCACCTGCCCGGCTTCCGCGCCGACGCCGGCGCACTGGTGCCGCACCTGGCGGTGCTGGCCCTCCCCTCGGTCTTCGAGGGGATGCCCAACGCCCTGCTGGACGGGCTGGCGGCCGGGGTCCCGGTGGTGGCCACCCCCGCGGGGGGGACCCGGGAGGTGCTGGGGGATGACGAGGGCGGGCTGGTGGTGCCGTTCCACGCGCCGCGCCGGCTGGCCGAGGCCATCGCCCGGCTGCTGGATCACCCTGGGGAGGCCAGGCGCCTGATGGAGGAGGGGCGCCGCCGGGTCCTGGCGGGACATGTGCCGCAAGCGCTGGCGGCGGGCACCGAGGCGGCGTACCGGGTGGCGCTGGAGCGGCGCGCCGCCGGGGGGGAGGAGCCGCCGCGCGGCGCGGTCCGGAGCTGGTCGGTGGAGGGACCGGTGGACCGGGATCTCCGCCGGGTGCTTCTGGCGGAAGGGGGCCTGGCGGCGGAGGACACCGGCCGGGCCGGCCCCACCGGGCGCGGCCCGGTCTGGCGCGGATCCCTTGGCGGGCGTGCGGCGGTCCTCAAGCAGCACCGCCGCGGCGGCCTGGCCGGCCGGCTCCTCCGCCCGCTGCCCGGCGGTCTGGACGCACTCTACCTGGGGGATGGACGGCTGCGGCGCACCCGCGCCGTGACGGCCCGCTTCCGTGCCCGCGGGGGGGCGGCGCCGGAGGCCCTGGCCTGGCTCTCCCGGCGCCGCGGCCTGCTGCGGCAGCTCTACTCCGCCAGCGCCGAGTGGCGCGGAGGCCTCACCGCCGACCAGATCCTGGACCGCTCCCGGAAGCCCGGGCGGGAAGCTTGGCTGGCGGCGGCGGGCCGGGCGCTGGCCCGCTGGCACCAGGCCGGGCTGGTCCACCCGGACCTGAACCTGGGGAACATCCTGGCCCGGCAGCCGGCCGGCCGGAG
>JBFGDW010000121.1:0-9282 GCA_041580435.1 Candidatus Polarisedimenticolia bacterium
ACGCCGCGAAGCCGGGGGAGGCGAGCAGGTTGTTCACCGTCATGGCCAGGCCGAAGCGATCCTTGGCGGGGAAGAACGACTCCAGGTCGATCACTCCGACCTTGTCGAACGGCGGCTCCTGGATGGCGCGGATGAGCCCCGGCAGATCCAGGTCACGTCCCTCGCGCCAGGTCCGGTCCAGGATGCTGGCCAGCAGGATGTGCTCGCGGCTGCGCACCGGGTCGGCATCGACCCCCAGCAGGGCCAGCAGGCCCGAGACCGCCGAAGAGACCCGGTCCCGGAACAGGTCGCCGTCCTCCACCAGGGCCGGCGGCGGCGCCGCCAGGGAGCGCAGCACGCCCAGGGGCAGGCCGGCGTCGCTGCCCGGCGTGTAGATGGCGAAGTCGGCGGCCTGGCGCAGGCGGGCGATGCGGGCGCCGTCCTGGCCCCACCCGGCCAGTCCCTCCTTCCACGTCTTGGCCGTGGCGGCCGCCAGGTCGGGGATGCTCATCCCCTTGCGCGTCGCCTCCCCCGGATCGATCCAGGGCTCGAAGTCGGCCGGCCGCAGGCCGGGGAAGGTGAGCAGCAGGTTCCCCAGGTCCCCCTTGGGGTCGATGGCCAGGGCTGGCAGGCCGTCGATGGCCGCCTCCTCCAGCAGGCCGACGCACAGGCCGGTCTTGCCGCTGCCGGTCATCCCCACGCAGACGGCGTGGGTGGTCAGGTCCTTGGAGTCGTAGAGGAGAAGCTCCGGCGGCGCCCCCTCGGGGCCGCCGTGCAGGCGGCCCAGGTAGAAGGCGCCCAGCTTCTCGAAGCGGGCGGCGTCGTCCTGGCTGGCGCTCATGTCGCTCTCCGGTGAAAGGTCGTCGTCTCTCGGGGAATGGAGCATGTTAAAGGGCGCCGGGGGGCGGTTCAAGGCACCCGCAGGGAGACCCGCCCACCGCGCCCCGGGCGCGGCTCCCGCTCGCGCCGGGCCTTCCGCTCCGGAGCCAGCGTCCTCCCCCTTCCCCCCGGCGCGGGGGCTGGCCTATGATCCCGCCGGCCGGCGCCCGTGGCGCCCCTGGAGGTCTTCCATGCGCTCCCTTGCCCTGCTCCTCGCGGCTGTCGCCGCCTCGACCCTCACTCTCGCCTGCGCCGTTCCTGGCTCCCAGGTGCTGCGCAGCAACTCTCTCGAGTACCTCTACCCCGAGGGGGCCGAGCCGGCCCCGGCCCAGGACGTGACGCTGCAGATCCCGGTGCGCGTCGGGCTGGCGTTCGCCCCCGGCGGCACGGGCACCGCCTGGACGCCGCCACACCCCATTTCCGAGGACCAGAGGGTGGCGCTCCTGGAGCGGATCGGCGCGGCCTTCCGCCAGCAGCAGGACATCATCGGCGGCATCGAGGTCATCCCGTCCACTTACCTGACTCCCGGCGGGGGCTTCGAGAACCTGGATCGCCTGCGCGCCGCCTTCGGCGTGGACCTCATGGTGCTGCTGTCGTACGAGCAGACACGCTTCTCCGATACCACCGGCGCGTCGCTGGCCTACTGGACGGTGTTGGGGGCCTACCTGGTCAAGGGGGAGAAGAACGAGACCCGCACCATCCTGGAGGCGGTGATCTACGACATCACCTCCCGGGCGCTTCTCTTTCGCGCCTCGGGCAGCAGCGCGAGCACGGCCCGGGCGACACCCATTGGCGTCGGGCGGGTGGCACGGGAGGAAGGGGCCGCCGGCTTTGAAACAGCCACCGACGAGCTCATCGCCAGCCTGCAGGTGGCCCTGGACGCCTTCAAGGAGCAGGCGTCGCAGGGAACGGTGCGCGGCGTGGGCACGCCGGCGCTGAGCGTCGTCGACGCCAGCGGCGCGGCGGTGCAGCCGGGCGGCGGGGGTGCCGGGAGCGTGGGTGCCCTGGAGCTGGTGGCGGCGGGGCTGCTGGTGATGGCGGCCGCTGCCGGACGCCGGCGCAACAGGGCGGCGCGCTGAAGGCGCCCTGGGCGGCGCTCCTGGTGACGCTTGCCGGCGCGGTGGTGGCGGCCGTGCCAGGGGCCGCCACGGCGCTGGAGTACCGCTGGGAGCCGGTCGCTGCCGGCGATCTGTGGCGGCCCTTCACGGGGCAGCTCACCCACTGGTCTGTGCGCATGGCGATCCTCGACCTGGGCGCCCTGCTGCTTCTCGGTGCCTGGCTGGAGATGAGTGCGCCACGCCTGGCGCGCTGGACCATGCTGGCAGGCTCCGGAGCGGTGGCGCTGGCGCTGCCGCTGGTCATGGCTCCGGGGGCCGCCTACCGGGGCGCCTCGGGGATCGCCACGGCGCTCATGGTGGCCCTGGCGTTGCATCTGGCCTGCGGCGGTTCGTCGCCGCTGGCGCGGGCGGTCGCGTGGGCAGCCCTGGTCCTGCTGGCGGCCAAGATCGCCGCCGAGATCCTCACCGGCCGCGCCCTGGCGGCGGGGCCGCTCCCGGCCGGGGTGAGCGTGGTCCCGCAGGTGCACCTGGTGGGGGGTGCCGTGGCGGCGGCCACCTTCTGGCTGCTGGGGCGGGGGCGCCCCGGCAAGGGCCTCACAGCCCCTCCCGGTACTCCTCCATGACGGTGGTCAGCCCCTTGAGCAGTCGCCGCGCCTCGGGGCCGCGCACCGGGGGAGCGCCCCCACCGGGGTCCCGGTCCGGGTCGAGGACCTGCTCGCGGATGAAGCGCTCCATGACCCGGTGGAACATGCGCGAGCTGAGGCGCCGGCGCCTGGCCATGAGGACCTGCACCATGTGGGAGACGCTGTCGCCGGTGATGCGGGCGTAACGGTTGATGCGGGCCGAGCGCTCCGCCGCCAGGCTCAGAACGTCGGCCAGGTCCGCGCGCGCGTGGGCCGCCGCGGCGCGCATGAGGTCCATGTAGGCCGACTGGAAGCGGCGAATCTGGCGGCGCCGGTACGGGGTGAGGGCCTGGTCCTCGGGCGTGGCGTAGCTGGTCAGGGCGATCTCCATGAACTCCGCCGCGGGAATGGGCGACGGATCCGCCAGGTAGCGCCGGGGAAGCTCGCGCAGCAGGTCGCGGGTGGAGAAGATGACGTTCCAGTTGAAGCCGTCGGGGACCTTGACCGGTCCGCGGGCCGAGCGGGCGCCCTCGAAGTAGGCGTGCACGCGCCGGAAACGGGCCACGGCCACGGCCTCCTGGGCCAGGAGCACCCCCTGAAGGTCCACGGGCAGTCCCATGGAGCGCAGCAGCCGGCGCAGGCGGGTGGTGGTGAACTCCTGGTCAAACAGCCTGAGGACCGGGTCCCTGGACAGCGAGCGGAGGGGCGGCTTGCGCCCGGTGAGAAGGAAGTCGCGGATCTGGGCGCAGTTCTGCACGATGAGCCGGGCCTTGCGGCGCTGCTGGGGCAGGGTGGTGGAGAAGCGCGGGCCGTCGTCGAAGCGGTACTCCCGATGGTACAGGCCGAGCTGGCGCACCGAGCCATAGTCGATGATGCCGCCGTCGGCAAGGATGTTGTCGCCGTCCCAGTCGAGCCAGCAGAAGATGTACTCGGACTCGAACAGCGCCGCCGTCCGGCCGAAGGTGCGAGCCATCTCCCGGGCAAAGTGCTCCAGGCGGCGGCGGCGATCGGTCAGGTGCGGGAAGAGCCCGTTGCCCGCCTGGCGCTCCACGAAGCAATCCACCGCCGCGTCCAGGGCCTCCAGGTTGCCCTGCTTGAGAAGGACCAGGAGGTGGGACGGCCGCAGGAGGTTGAGCCCTGCCCGCACGTTGATGGCGAAGCCGTCGGGGAAGGTGAGGATGGCCAGGGAGCGCTCGGTGGGGATGCCGTTGCGGTGGAAGATCTCGCTCATGAGCACCGCCTCGAGCCCCTCGTCCAGGCAGGCCGTGCCGCAGCCGTAGGAGGCCTCGTCGCTGCCGGTCTTGAAGAACCGGTTCTGCTCCGCCGTGGCCGGGCAGAGGCGGGTCACGCCGGTGCCGCAGCTGGACACGTCCCAGGTGCGCCCCCTGTGGCGCACGGTGCCGTTCCAGATGCTGCGGCCGTCGCCCGAGGTAGTGCCGCGCCGGTCGGCGTGCTGGAGCTGGAGGTAGCGGGTGGCCATGTAGGTGTGGGGGCGGATCTCGCGCTCCGGCACCGGCGGCCCGTGCATCTGGTCGTACTCGTTGATGATCATGAGGCCGAAGGTGTCGGTGAGGGCGCGGCGCAGGCGTGGGTTGAGGCGGTCGGGGTGGTCCGCCGGGATGAGCCCCATCTCCCGTGCCAGGGCGAAGTTGAAGTAGGCGACCCGGCCGCCGGGGCGACGGCGGACGCGGTACTCCACGCAGCCGCCAGGGATCCGTTTCTTGTACGGATGCCGGCCATCGATCCGCCGCAGCGCCGGGTAGTCCCGGGCGGGGTGGCTGTGACGTGCCTGTGGCATGACAGGGCTCTTGCAGAAAACATAGGGCCCGAAGGGTTTAGAGCAAGAAAGGGGTGGATTCGGTGTCAGGAGCCAGGGCGGGGGCCCAGGCGCGGCAGCCAGCGCCGCACCTGCCCGCAGTAGGCCACGTAGGCTGGACCGAACACCCGGCGCAGGTGCGGCTCCTCGTAGAGCAGCACGAAGAGGTGCACTGAGACGAGGACGCCGGCGCCATACAGCGCGATGACCGTGGAGCGAAAGATGAGCGCCCAGCCGACGATGACGGTGAGCACCCCCACGTACATGGGATTGCGCACATGGTTGTACAGACCGCGCGTCACCAGGGACCGGGGTGGATCGATGGGGGCCGGAGTGCCCCGTCCCACGGTGGCGAAGTCGTACAGGCACCACAGGTAGATGGCGCTGCCCACGGCCACGGCGATCCCGCCCAGCGCGGCCACCGGGCCGCCGGCCGCCGGCGGGTGGCGCAGGAGCGCCACGGGGATCACATAGCCAATGGTGCCGGGCACCAGCAGCGTGAAGATCAGGTTCTTGATGAGCAGGGGCAAGCGTTCACCGGTGAAGGGTCGAGACTATCCAATGAGGCTGTCCAGCCGCGCCGAGCACTCGGCGGCACCTCCTGCGACCCCAGCCTCCCGGTAGAGGTCGCGGGCCTCCGACCACAGCGCTACCCCCTCGGCGACGTCCCCCCGGGCCTCGGCCAGGATGGCCATGGGGCGGAGAGTGTTGGCAAGGTCGATGGAGGAGGCCCCGTCGTGGCGCCGGTCGATCGCAAGTGCCTCGCGGTAGCCGGACAACGCCTCCACGAGCCGGCCCGCCTGTCGGTGCAGATCCGCCACGTGGCGCTGCGTGTGAGCAAGCAGAAGCGCATCGCGAAGCTGGCGACAGAGTGCGAGGGCCTCCTGGTAATGGCACAGCGCCGTGTCCGGATTGCCGCGATCCCGCTCGATCTGGCCGAGGCCCTTGAGACTCACAACGAGGTCCCGCGTGGATCCACGGGCCCGAGCGCGGCGCACCGCGTCTGCGTAGGCGAGAGCCGCGTCATCGAGACGACCCTGCCGGCGCGCCAGCGCCCCCTGCTCGATAAGATCCTCAGGCTCTGCCATTCAACGAATCAGCTCGCGTCTCAGCCGAAGCCGATGGTAGGCCGCTTGGTCGGAGGGGCGCACCCAGTCGTGGCCGATGCGATCCCAGTCGGGATCGGCGGGGTCCAGTCCCAGCTCGCGCACTCCCTCGCTGGAGGTCACGAAGAACTGGCCGCGGTAGGAGAACAGGTAGCCCCCCTCGGCCTCCAGGGAAGCGCGGGCCTCCTCGTACGTTGTGAACCAGCGGCTCACCACGGCGTCCATGCTCGGCACCCACATCACGGGTCCAGGAAGTGGCGCTGCTCGGTTCACGGCCGGCACTCCTCGATGGCGAGGCGTCATGATACCAGCCGGCTGAATGCGGCCTTCGCCGGGCCTCAGCGGGCGTACGTCTCGGCGCCCAGGAAGTGCAGCGAGACATACGCTTCCTGGCCCACCACCCAGCTATCGTGGGGCGTGGCCGGGATCTGGAAGATGTCGCCGGGCTTCAGCTCGATGACGGTGCCGTCCTGGAAGGCCGCCGTGGCAGTTCCGGCCAGCACCAGGCCGACGTGGGCCACGGCGCACAGGGGCGCCCCCACTCCCGGGCCCACGTGCACCGACCACTTCCAGCCAGGCTGGTAGGTGGCCCGGCCCAATGTGAGGCCGCCGGCGCGGACGATCTCGAAGCGGCCCAGCTTCATCTCGCGCACCTCGTCGGGGCGCTCGAAGCGCTTCAGGATCACATCGGGGATGGCGTTCATGGGTGACTCCTCTCGGTCTCACCATGGCCGGACGATGGCTCGCCGCTGCCCGCCGGCCGTCGGGCCTGATAGAGCTGCAGTGTGCCGAAAACGGTAGCAAAAGACGTAGTGGCGGCCACATCCTGGAAGCCGGCCTCCTGGAAGAGCGCGGGCAGGCGGCCACGCACATTGTCAGCAGTGCGCTCCCAGCCGTCGGTGAGGCGCACGATCCAGGACAGCCCTGCCATGAGGGCGGTGTGGGGACGGCCCCAGTCGGCCACGTGCAGCTCGCCGCCGGGGCGCAGCACGCGCAGCGCCTCGCCCAGAGTCGTGGCCTTCTGCTGTCGAGTCAGATGGTGGAGCATGAGGCTCGACAGGACCCGGTCGCAGCAGGCATCGGGCAGGGGGATGGCTCCGGCCAGGGCCTGCACGAAGATAATGGGCCGGGCGGCAGCGCGTGCCTTGCGACGCGCCACCCCGAGGATGCGGCCGTCGCCGTCGAGGCCCACGGCCCGCGACGACGGGCCTTGACGCGCCTGCATGAGCAGCAGCGTGCCGGTGCCGCAGCCGATGTCCAGCACAAGGTCGTCGGGGCGAATGCGTGCCTGGCGCAGCAGGCAGGCCTTGATGGCCGCCTCCCGGAGCGTCAGGCGCACCAGGGGGTCGTAGAGGGGCGTGAGAAACTCGAAGCCGAGGGCCGGCAGGTAGCCCTTCCTGGCAAACATGCTTCCGCGCCCCTTGCAGCTCAGGCCGCCGGGCGGATGTCATAGTCCAGGCGCACCATGCCGCCGTCCAGTGTGTCGGCGCTCCTGAGCTGCAGCCGGTGACGCTGCTCCGAGCGCGGCCACAGCGGGATGCCGTCGCCTAGCAGGATGGGGATGATGTGCACCTCCACCCGGTCCAGGCCGCCGGCATCCAGGAACTGCTGCTGCACGTCGGCGCCGCCGATGACCCAGACGTCCTTGCCCGGCGCGGCCCGCAGGGACCGCACAAGGTCCGGGACATCGCCGCTCCAGGTCTCGGTCTGCTCGGGAAGCTTCTCCACTGGCCGGTGGGTGACGATGAGGGTACGCTTGCCCGTGTAGGGCCAGGCCATCATCTCCTGCACCTGGTCGTAGGAGCGGCGCCCGATGATCAGCGTGTCGATCTGGGCGATGAAGGCGCCGTAGCCGTAGTCGAGCTTGCTGAACTCGTCAAGCCAGTCGATGCCGCCGTCAGGGGCGGCGATGTAGCCGTCCAGGGTCGCGGCGACGAAGCCGCGTATCTGGCGCATGAATCACCTCCCGCAGTGGGTTGGTGCGCCGCCGGATCAATGGCGTGGTTGGCGGAGCGATGCACCTGGTGGAGCTCATCCAAGTCCAGGATAGTGTCCCAGATCGATCAGGATGAACGCAATGGTGTTGGAGACGCCGTGGGCGACGATGGGGACGGCCAGGTTGCGCCGGCAAGCCAGGAAGAGGGCGCCAGGAACAGGAACAGCAGCGGCAGGCTGCCGCGGATCTCGGCCAGACCGGAGATGTCCGGCTCGGTCCCGGACAGCCGGGCGAGGATGGGCGTCGTGACCAGCAGGGCCAGCCCGGCCACCACGCCCAGGGCGATGGCGCGCCCGTAGCTCTCGGGGCGCCGGAAGCCGATGCTGGCCCACTGCTGGCCGCGCAGCCGCAGCAGGATCCAGATGAGCGGGACCAGGAAGAGGGTCTGGGTGATGGGCACCAGCCCGAAGGCGTCGGCAACCACCACGGCCAGGAACAGGAGGATGTCGGCGACCAAGCCCAGGGCCAAGGTCATGCGCCTGAGTACAGCTCCGTGCTCAGGTACTTCATGCCGGAATCACAGGCCACGGTGACGACGTCGTGGCTCGCTCCCAGGCGTGCGGCGATGCGCAGCGCCACGGACACGTTGGCGCCGGTGGAGGTGCCGGCGAAGATCCCCTCCTCCCGGGCCAGGCGCCGGGCGGTGGCCATGGCCTCCTGGCTGGAGACGGTCTGGATCTCGTCGGCGACACCTTCCTGCCACAGCGGCACCACGAAGCCCGCGCCGGTCCCCTCGATCTTGTGGGAGCCGCTGGGGCAGCCCGAAAGCACCGCCGACTCCGCCGGCTCCACCGCCACGATGAGCACGTCCTTCTTCAGGGCGCGCAGGCGGCCGCTGTGGCCACGCAGGGAACCGCACGTGCCGACGCTCTGCACGAAGGCGGTGACCTGGCCGCCCGTCTGCTTCCAGATCTCGTCGGCCATCTTCTCGTAGCTGGCGATCTGGTCGGTGTTGTTGAGCTGATCGGTCCAGTAGCTTCCCGGGGCGGTGGCGAGCTTGCGCGCCGTCTCGATCATCTCCAGCGTCAGCGCCTTGGTTGTGCCGCCGGTGGGGCTGGGCACCAGGGTGAGGCGGGCGCCCAGGGCGCGCATGTGCTGGCGCTTCTCGGCGCTGAATGCCTCGGAGGTGACGATCTGGAGGGGAATGCCCTTGGCGGCGCAGACGAAGGCCAGTGACACGCCGGTGCTGCCGCCCGTGTATTCCACCACCGAGCCGCCGGGCTTGAGCCGGCCGTCGGCCTCGGCCGCCTGCACCATGGCCAGGGCCATGCGGTCCTTCATGCTGCCGGTGGGGTTCTCGTACTCCAGCTTGAGCAGGATGCGGGCGCTCCCCTCGGGCACCATGTGCCGAAGGGGCACCAGGCTCGTGTTGCCGATGAGATCGATCATGGACGTGAAGCCCCTCAGGGATCCTTGAAGTTGGAGACGTTGCCCGTGCGCAGCCAGCGGCCGTCGCGCTTCTCGTACAGCTCGATCCAGGCGCTGGTGAAGTCCAGAACCCGGATGCCACCCTCGGGCAAGGCCCGGGAGCCGCGCACGCGCACGGTGGCAATGACCCAGCCCAGCTGGCCGTCGGCCGAGACCTTCACCACGGGCGGCTCGATGTCCCGGTATTCCTGGAACGTGGCGCTCTGCAGATAGGGCCCCAGCATCCTGCGCCGGTCGGCCAGAGTGGGCCGCGACACCTCGCCCCGGCTCACCAGCACGTAGTCCTCGGCCTCGTCCTCCAGGAGGAGATCGATGCTCCCTTCCTGATGGGCGCGGATCGCCCTGGCGTGCAGGGCGAGAAGGATCGTCTCATCGTCACTGGCTGGCTCGCGACTGG
>JBFGDW010000122.1:0-9231 GCA_041580435.1 Candidatus Polarisedimenticolia bacterium
GCTCTTGGTGGCGTCGGTGGTGGTCGCCGTGGCCGTCGTCAACGGGAGGGCCAGCGCCAGCGCGACGCCCAGACTGGCTTTCATCATCGCGTTCTCTCCTCTTCGGGGCACACTGGGCGCGATCCGGTCGGAATGCAGAGTTGAATATAGGCGTGGGATCCGCCGAGTCAAACCGCGGCCAGGGGCCGGCCGGGAGCCGGCGGCGGGAGGAGAAAACCCGTGATTTCAGCGGCTTGGGGCCGGGGCGAAGAGCCTACTGGACGGCGGGAGCCAGGCCGGGCTCGCCCAGGCGCTGGCGGGCGCGCTGGGCCGCGCCGGTGTCCGGGTGGTCCTCCACCAGCTGGCGCAGCACGCGCCGGGCCTCGGCCGTCTTCCCCTGCTCCAGGAGGACGTAGCCGGTCTTGAGCAGCGCGTCGGCCACCTTGTCCCCGAAGGGGAACGAGTCGATGACCTTGCGGTACTCCCGCAGGGCCCCGTCCAGATCCCCCTGGGCGTAGGCGCACTCGCCGATCCAGTACTGGGCGCTGTCGGACAGATCGTGGCCCGGAGCGCGGCGCAGGAACGCCTCGAAGGCCGCCTTGGCCCGGGCGTAATCCCCCTGGCTGAAGCGGGAGTAGCCGGTGTGGAACAGCTCCAGCCCCTCCTCGCCGGCAGCCACGGGCGTCGGCGGAGCGGACGGCCGGGGCGGGGCCTGCTGCGCCGGGGCTGGCGCCGGTGCGGGGCCGGCGTCCCGGTCCACCACGAAGGCCGAGGGATACTCCTCCCGCGGGAAGGACTCCCCCGCCCCGCGGACGCCGGAGCGGCCGGCGCTCCAGTCGCCTGCGTCCTCGCCGCCGGGGAAGACCCGGTCCAGGGCGCTGTCGGCCGACGGGCCGGACTGCGGCACGGCGGGCGCGGCGGCCACGGCGGAATCACCCCAGCCAGCGGCGGCCCGGGCATGGGCGGCGGCGGCCGCTGCCTCCCGCTCGGCCAGCCGCTTGCGCCGGGCCTCCTCCTCCTGGATGAGGACCTCGGCCATGCGCTGGGCCGCGGCCCGCTCACGGGCCTGCTGGGTCTGGCGCCGGGCCTCGGTCTCCTCCTCGCCTGCGGCACGGGCGCCGGTGGCCCCCGGGAGCAGCGACAGGGCCACGGCCAGGATCAGGACGGGGACGGCAAGTGCGCGACGCATCATGATTCCGCTCCTCGCGGCGGGCGGGAGCCCCGCCGGCAGGGGGTGGAGCCGCTCAGGCTCCGGAACGAGCGGTCTTCTTCAGGTCCGCGATGAGGGGGCCAAGCTCGTCGTCGAGGTTGACACCCGACCCCAGGAGCACGGATTGCACCTTTCCCTGGGGGCTCACCACCACCGTTGTGGGGGTGGTGCGCACGCGGTAGTCGCTGTACACCTTCTGGGCGCGATCCACCACCGTGGGCCACTTGAGGTCGTGGAGGCGGATGAAATCGCTGGTGCGCTGACGGACGCCGTCGTTGGGGACCTTCACGATGCCAACAAGGTTGAGGGCATCCCGGTGGCGCTGGTAGTACTTGTCCAGCTCGGGCAGCTCGATCTTGCAGTGGCCGCAGTCGGGGGACCAGAACACCAGCAGCGTCAGCTTGCCGTCGGTGACCAGATCCGACAGCCGGACCACCTGGTTGTCGGGCACCTTGTTGAGGGTGAAGTCGATGTAGGGCCCGTCGATGAGCTCGGTGACCGGATAGTGGCGCGGCACCTCGGCGATGGTGGGATGCCCACCGCCGCCCACCGCCGTGTCCAGGTAGCGGCCGAGGGTGATGTCATCCAGCACCTTGTGCTTCAGGTTGTAGGCCCCCAGCATGCGCACCACCCGGTTGGGGTCCACCACCGAGATGTGGGGCACCGAGGCGGCCCGCACCGTCTGCTGCATGCGGTACCCCTCGTCCCAGATGACCGGGATCTCCAGACCCAGCTCCTGGCAGCGCTGGGCCACCTGCTGGGCGCTCTTCCCCCGGGGCGGGACGATCCCCACCAGGCTGACCTTGGGCTTCCCCTTGGCCCACTGGGCCAGGGAGACGAGGCTCTCCTCGGCGGTCTCCTCGCCGGCAATCCAGTAGAACAGCAGCAGGTACTTCCCCTGCATGGCGCTGTCCAGGCTGAAATCGGCCAGCGTGCTGGCCTGGGGGCCGGGGACGGTGTTCACCGCCATGAGCCCCTCCACCTTGGGGAAGGGGGCGCCCGGGATGGCCGGCAGCGGCTTGTCGGTGGATGCCTGACCCTGACTGATGAACAGGGCGGCGGCCGCGACAAGGATCGTCGCGAGGGCCAGCAGGCCGCCCTTCGTCGTGGTGCGATTCATGGGCTTAATTGTTACCATAGGCTCCCCGGGCCGGCAACGCATACCCGTCGCGGGCCGCCGGGCGGGGTTCGGCCGGCGGGCAGAGCTTTCGCCTTCTGTTCGTCTCCCCCCCGGTCCACCCGACCCGGCTGACGCCGCCGCCACGACGCCAGAAGATGCTGCGGTAGACTGCGCCCATGTCCCGGTGGCGCAAGGGGATCTACGGCGCCCTCACCCTCCTTCTCGCCTTCGTGGCGGCCGAGGCGGGGCTGCGCGGCGCCGGGTTCCGCTATCAGCGGATCACCGCCTCCATGCAGTTCAACTACCCCCGCCCCGACTTCATCCGGGATTTCTTCGAGATCGATCCGGATCTGCTCTACCGCATCCGGCGCACCGTCAAGCAGCGGGGCGTGGACCTCACCTGGCAGCCCCGCTTCGACCTGAAGATCCGCGACGCCCGCACCTTCGGGCCCAAGCCGCCGGGGGTGGCCCGCATCGTGGCCCTGGGGGATTCGTCCACCTACGGCGTCAACACCCCCCGCCCCTGGCCGGACCGGCTGCAGCAGCTGCTGGACCGGCGGGCCGGACCCGGCCGCTTCGAGGTGCTCAACCTGGGCGTGCCGGGCTACACGGCCTACCAGGGGCGCCGGCTGCTGGAGACGCGCGGCGCAAGGCTGGAGGCCGATGCCGTCGTCATCTCCTTCGGCTGGAACGATCACCTGCTGGCCCTGGGGTTCACCGACGCCCAGCAGGACGTGGGCGGCGCCCAGGTGGTGGCGGCGCGCAACTGGCTGCAGGCCAGCCGGGTCTATCAGGCCCTGTCGTGGCTGCTGGCGGCGGCCCGGGGCGGGGCGGCCTCAGGCGGGGAAGGCGCCACGCCAGGTGGAGCGGGCGCCGGCCCCCTGCGCCGGGTTGGCCCGGCCGACTTCCGGGGCGAGCTGGAGGAGATGATCCGACTGGTTCGCTCCCTGGGGGCCATCCCGGTGCTGTGCACCTACCCCACGGCGCTGTCGGTGATGGAATCCGGGGGGCATCCCGCGCCGGAGTGGCTGGTGGAGACCCACGCTGGCCGGGGAGGCGCCGGGGAGGTGCGGCGGCTCCAGGACGCCTACAACGACATCGTCCGCCAGGTGGGCTCCGCCGCAGGCGCGCCGGTGATCGACCTGGAGCGGGCCTTCCAGGAGGCCGGCAAGGACGCCCTGTTCGACTACCCCGGCGGTGACTTCATCCACCCCAACGAGCGGGGGTACGACGCCGTCGCCCGGCTCGTCTACACCACGCTGGAGGGGCTCGCTTCCAGGCGGTAGAGGGAAAGGCGGGTCTGTCCGTAGCGCCGGCGATCCCCCAGGGCCAGGGCGCCGGCCGCCGCCGGCAGCTCGCCCCGGGCGGCGTGCTCCACCACCACCAGCGCGCTGGGAGCCAGCAGGGGCTGAGCGAGGGCGGTCAGGGTCCGGGCCGCCAGGTCCGACGCATACGGAGGGTCCACGAAGACCAGATCGTAGCCGGTGTCCTCGGCGTGGGGCGAGGCCAGGAACTCCTCCACCCGGCGCACCAGGATACGGCCCCGGTCCAGCAGGCCGCAGTGCTCCAGGTTCTCGTAGATGGTGCGGGCCGCCTCGGCGTCGGACTCCACGAAGGTGGCCCGGGCGGCCCCCCGGGAGATCGCCTCGATCCCCAGGGCGCCGGTGCCGGCGAACAGGTCCAGGACCCGGGCGCCCACCGGCCTCTGCGCCAGGATGGAGAACAGGGCCTCCCGCACCCGGTCGCCGGTGGGGCGGACCTCCTGGCCGCGGACGGGGCGCAGGCGGCGCCCCCGGGCCGCGCCGGCGATGATCCTCATGGCGCCGGCGGGACCACGGGCTCCTGGGTGGCCAGGACCAGGCCGGGAACCTTCACCCGGCGGGCCAGGTCCATGACCTTGACGATGGTCTCCAGGTCCACCCGCCCATCGCCGTAGATGGTGAGCGCCTCCTGGGGGGAGGCCTCCCGGGCCCGCTGCAGCCGCTGCTCCAGGTCCGCCAGGCTGACCATCTCCCCCTGGAAGCGGATGGAGCCGTCGGCGGCGATGCGCACGCTCATCTCCGGCCGCATGGACTCCTGCTGGCCGGTGCCCGCCTCGGGCAGGTCCAGGGGGATCCCCGTGTCCGACAGGAAGGTCGTGGTCACCACGAAGAAGATGAGGAGCTGGAACACCACGTCGATGAGGGGCGACAGGTCGATGCGGGCCTCGGCCCGTCGCGGCAGCGGGAAGGGCACGGGGCCTCCTCAGGCCTCCGCCTGGCCGGCGCGCCGGGGGCCCCGGCGCTCGTCGGCGACCTCCTCGGCCTCCTCCACCGGCGTGCCGTCCACGTGGAAGAGCCGGTTGGTCATGCTCATGACCCGGCTCTCGATGTCCAGCACGATGGTCTCGGCCCGCTTGCTGAACATGTTGTGGAAGACCAGGGTGGGGATGGCGATGATGAGGCCGAAGGCGGTGGTGATGAGGGCCACGGCGATGCCGCCGGAGAGGCTGGAGGCCTGCCCCAGCCCCTGGCTGGCCACCACCGTGAACACCTGGATCATGCCAAGGACCGTCCCCAGCAGTCCCAGCAGGGGCGACACGCCCACCACCGTGCTCAGCGCCGCCAGGTAGCGTCCCACCCGTGGGATCTCCCGCCGGCCGGCGGCCTCGATGGCCTCCTTCATGGCGTCCCGGCCGAACGGCTGGGCCTCCAGCGCCGCCAGGATGATGTTGGGAAAGACGCCGGGCTGCTGCCGGCAAAGCTCCAACGCCCGCCGGATGGCCCGCCCCTCCACCAGGGTCTCGATGCGCGTGGTGATGACCGGGGGCAGGAAGCGGGCCGGCCGCAGGTTGATGAGCCGCTCGATGATGATGGCCACGGCCAGGAGGGAGCAGGCCAGCAGGGGCCACATGACCCAGCCGCCTTGACGGAACAGATCCAGCAGATTCAACGGGAGCCTCCGGCCTGTCGGGGTTGGATGGAAAAGGTTATCACTCCGGCGGAGCGACGTTGTAGTAGAACCCGGCCTGGATCTGCAGGGACTCGTCGGGATAGTCGGGGGGCAGCGGCGGCAGGAGCACGTTGCGCAGGGTCTTCTGCACCGACCGGTCCAGTTCCAGCGTCCCGGAGGCATGGATGACGTCCAGCGCCACCACCGAACCCTCCCGTGTCACCTGGAACACCACGCCGGTGACGCCCCGGGTGTTGTTCATGCGCAGGGCATAGCTGTTCCACTTCTCGGCGTCGGACGCCAGGCGGGCGCCCACGATCTCCCGCCAGACCCGCTGGCGCCACTCGTCCAGGTTGCGGGTCCACTCGCTGAGGACACGCCGGTGGAACTCGGCGAGCCATGGGCCGAAGTCGGCGCCCTTGGAGTCAAAGGACAGGCTGCCGATGCGCACCGGAAAGGCCGGGTCGGGGTTGTCGAAGCTCCAGCGGGTGGAGCTTCCAGGCGTGCCGGGCACCGTCTCCTCGGGCGGCGTCACCGCCTGCAGGTCGGTGGGCAGGGCAGGACGCGCTCCCAGGGCGTCCAGGGCGCGGCTGAACCGCTGCTGCTTGGCACTCTTCCCCTCCTCCCGGGCGTCGGCGACGCCGGGGGCTCCCGGGCCCGCGGTGGCCTCCTCGGCCCTGCGGGGCGGCTCGTCGGCGTCCTTGGGGGCCTGGGGCTGCGCCGGTCGCGGCGTGGCCGGGCGAGGCAGCCTCTCCGCCTCCGGCAGGGTGCGCGGCGGTGGCGGCGATGGCGGCGCGCCGCCGGCGATCTTCTCCGGCGTGTTGCCCCGAGAAGGCGGGTTCTTCCCCTGGGGAGTCGTCACCTCGGGGGTGGGGCCCGACTCCACGCGGTCCTTGTCCGAGATCAGCGCCGCGTCGGGGTTTTTCTCCACCACGTTGTCGTCGGGCACGTCGATGAAGGTGAACTTCACCGGCGGGGGCTTGACCGGCTCCTCCGCCAGGAGCATCCCCGGCCCCAGGAACAGGTCCGGGGCGGCGCTGGCCGCCAGCAGGAAAAGCAGGTGCAGGAGGGCCGCCACGCCCAGGGCATGGCTCAGCCCGAAGCGGGGATCATCCATGCGGCCGGCGAGGGAGGGCACGGGCTCATTCTAGCCCAGGCCCGGGCAGGGGATCGGGCTCCGGGGTCAGGCAGGCCGCGGCCAGCCGGTGAAACTCGAGGCGCAGCGCCTGCATGTCGGTGGGCGGGACGGCGGGATGGACGCGGTTCGTGAGCAGCACGAAGATGGCCGCCGTCTGTGGGTCGATGAACAGGCTGGTCCCGGTGAAGCCGGTGTGGCCGAACGCCCGCTCCGACAGGGCGCCGGTGGCGGCGGGGTCCGCCAGCCGGAAGCCGATGCTGCGCTCCTGCGCCTGGTCTGGCGTGCGGGAGGTGACGAACAGGGACAGCTCGTCCAGCTCGAACAGGTCGGAGCCAGGCAGGAACTGGACGCCCAGGCGTGCCACCCCCGCCACGGTGCCGAACAGGCCGGCGTGGCCGGCCACTCCCCCCAGGGCGGCGGCGTTGCCGTCGTGGACCTGCCCCTGGACCACGCCGGTGCGCCATGGGTGCCGGGCCGCCGCCGCCGGCCCGGCCCGCTCCGCCGCCATCCGCCGCTCGGTGAGGTCGTCCGCCTCGGTGGCAGCCACGCGGCCGCGCCACGCCTGCGGCGGCCGGTAGCGCACCTCGGTCTCCCCCAGCGGGCCCAGCACCTGGCGGCGCAGGAGGCGATCCAGGGAATGGCGGGCTGCCCGGGCCAGGAGCTCCCCGGCGGCCAGGTAGCCCAGGTCCGAATAGACCACGCCGCCCACCGGCGCCAGGGCCGCCATGCGCCGCAGGTAGGCGGCCATGTCGGCGCCGTGGAGGTAGAGGGGCTCCCAGGCCGGCAGCCCCGAGCGGTGCAGGAGAAGGTCCAGCAGGGTCGCCCTCCCGTAGGGCGAGCCAGCCCACTCGGGCAGGCGCTCCCCCGCCGGCTCGTCCAGGCTGACCACGCCGTCCCGGGCCAGCAGCACCGCCAGCGCGGCGGTGGCCAGGGGCTTGGTCAGGGACGCCAGGTCGTAGACCGTGGACGACGACGCGCGCCGTCGCCGGGGCGTTCGCCGTGCCCAGCCCACGGAGCCGGCATCCAGGGTCCGGCCGTGCTGCACCACGGCCCAGGCCGCGGAGGGGATCGCGCCGGCCCTGACACGCTCGTCCAGGAACGCGGCCAGGGGCACCGGCGTCACGCCCCGGGGACGGGGCGTGCCTGGACGCGGCTCATGCTCTCGCGGATCTGGATGGCGATCTCCAGCGCCGCCAGCCCCTCCTCCCCCGAGCAGGTGGGCGCACGCCCCTCCCGCACCGCCGCCACGAACTCGGCCAGCTCGGCGGCCAGGGGTTCCCGGTCCGCCACCGCCAGGGACTCGCCGCGGATCTCCGGCCGGGTCCCCTGGCCCCGGACCAGGGAGTACTTGAGGGCCTCCCGGGCCGCGGTGTCGATGGTGATGTAGGCGTCGGGCTGGAACAGCCGCAGCTTGCGCACCTTCCCCAGGCTCATGCGGGAGGCGGTGAGGTTGGCGGCGCACCCCGAGGGGAAGCGCAGCCGGGCGTTGGCCAGGTCGATCTTGTCGGTGAGGGCGGCCACCCCCACGGCGTCCACCGACACCGGGCGCTCCCCCACCAGATCCAGGACGGCGTCGATATCGTGAATCATCAGGTCCAGCACCACGTCCACGTCGGTGCTCCGGTCGGCGAAGGAGCCCAGGCGCTGCGCCTCGATGAAACCGGGCTGGCGCACGTGGGGCCGGGCGGCCACCACCGCCGGGTTGAAGCGCTCGGTGTGGCCCACCATGAGGCGCGCGCCGCGCCCGGCGGCCTCCTCCACCAGGGTCCGGGCCGACGCCACGTCGGCGGCCAGGGGCTTCTCCACCAGGCAGGAGATCCCCCGGGAGAGGAAGACCGAGGCCACCTCCCTGTGGGCCACGGTGGGGACGGCCACCGACACGGCGTCCACCCGCTGCGCCAGGTCCTCGGCGCTGGCGAAGCAGGTGGTCCCGTACTGGCCGGCCACCTCCCGGGCCCGGCCGGCGTCGGTGTCCACCACCCCCGCCAGGCGCACCCCCCGCATGCCGGCGTAGATACGGGCGTGGTGGCGACCCAGGTGCCCCACCCCCACCACCCCGACCCGGAGGGAGTCGCTCACACCACCACTCCCCGCCCCGAGGTGCGGATGAACTCCAGCATCTCGGCCACCTCGGCCACGTTGCCCCAGCGCTCCTGGCAGCGCTCCAGCGCCTCATGGCGGCCCAGCTTGGACCGGAACAGCGTGCGGTACGCCGAGCGCAGGGCGCTGATGGTCTCCTCGGGAACGCCCCGGCGCTTCAGGCCGATGACGTTGATGCCGTGGCTGCGGGCCCGGTTCCCCACGGTCAGGACATAGGGCAGGGCGTCCTGGGTGACCACCGAGTAGCCGCCGATGAAGGCCTGTCGCCCCACGCGGCAGAACTGGTGCACGCCGCAGAAGGCGCCCACGGTGGCGCCGTCCATGACGGTGACATGGCCGGCCAGGGTGGCGGCGTTGGCCATGAGCACACCGTCGCCGAGCTGGCAGTCGTGGGCCACATGGACCTGGGCCATGAAGTAGCCACCGTCGCCGATGCGAGTGACCCCGCCGCCGCCAGCGGTGCCCACGTGGATGGTGGTGGACTCCCGGAAGGTATTCCCCTTGCCGATCTCCAGCCGGGTCCGCTCCCCCTTGAACTTGAGATCCTGGGGCTGGCCTCCCACGGCGGCGAAGGGGAAGAAGCGGTTGTCGGGCCCGATGGTGCTGTCCCCCGACAGGACCACGTGGCTCTCCAGGTGGCACCGGTCACCCAGGCGCACGCCGGGCCCGATGACGCAGAAGGGTCCCACCGTGACGTCCTCGCCCAGCTGGGCGTCCGGATCCACCAGGGCGGTGGGATGGATGGCGCGGGCC
>JBFGDW010000123.1:0-9173 GCA_041580435.1 Candidatus Polarisedimenticolia bacterium
CCGCCCTGCCCGCGCTGCTGTCACGGCGGCCGGCGGCCCCGCTGCGCTGGCGCCTGGTGGCCGTGGCCGCCGCTGCCGGCCTGAGCCTGGCGGCTCTTCCTGAGGGCCCGGTGCGGACCCGGATGCTGGCCGCCGGCGTCCCCTGGCAGCCAGAGGCCTTCCTGGTGGACGGGCGGCCGGCGCTGGCCGATCGGCTCGGGTTGCTGCGGGTGCTGCGCCACGAGCCGGCAGGCGCAGGGCTGCTGGTGGTGCGGCGGGCCTCCGGCCAGCCGGAGGAGCTGGCGTGGCAGGGGTGGGGCCTGGCCCGCGCCGACCCGGTGGAGCGGGCCTGCGCCGCCGCAGGCGGGGCGCTGGCCGCGCTCCTGCACCCCGCGCCAGGGCGCGCTCTCCTGCTCGGGGATGACGGCGGCGGGGCTGCCGTGGGCCTGCTCGCCGTCGCCCCCGATCTGGAGCTGATCCGCACCCGGCGGGCGCCGGGACGTCTGGAGCTGACGGGAGAAGTCGCGGCCGTCCCCCCTGCCGCTGAAACCGGAGATGGGTCTGGCGAGGGCGGCCTCGATCTGATCCTGATCCAGCCCCTTCCGCCCCAGGCCACGGGCAGCGGCCTGGCCTGGAGCCAGGACGCGCTGGCGCGCGCCCGTGGAACGCTGAGCCCCGGTGGCGTTGTGGCGCTGGCGGTCCCGGTGGAGGGTCTCTCCCAGGCGGGCTTCCGGCGCATGGTCGCCACCTTCACCCGGGTCTTCCCCGCCGCCAGCCTCTGGTTCGACGGCCAGGGTCTCCTGCTGGCCGGAGGCGTCGAGCCGGTGCCGGTGGACCTGGCCGGCTTCGAGCGCCGCTTTCGCGCGGCCATGCCCTCCCTGCTGGACTGCGGCCTCGCGCGCCCTGCCGACCTGCTGGGGCGCCTGGTGGCCCATGGCGCAGCCCTCGCGGATCTCGCGGCCGGCGCCGCTCCCGAGCGCGCCCGCGCCCCCCGCCTGGGGCTGGAGGCGCGGCGCCGTCCAGGAGAAGCGGTCTCGTTCCTGGCCGATCTACGGGTCGCGCCAGCCGCAGCGATCGGCCTTCTGCGGCCGCTCTCCCCCGGAGAGAGCGCGGCCCTGCATGCCGATCTGACGCCTGTCTCCCAGGCCACCCAGCACCTGCTCATCGTTCGCGGTCTGGCGGCCACCGATCTGCAGGCGGCGGTGGAGCACGCCCAGGCCGCCGTGGCGCTGCGCCCCGGCGACCGCCTGGCGAGCCGCACCCTGGCCAGCCTGGCGGCGGAGGCCGCCGGCGGGGCGCTGATCCACGGCCAGGCCGAGGAGGCGCTGGCCTGGGCCGAGCAGGCCGTGGACCTGGACCCGACCCAGCTCGCGCACCACCTGCGCCTGTACTCACTCCTGGAGCAGGCCGGCCGCAGCAGCCTGGCCCAGCGCCGGCTGTCGGACATGGCCGTGCGCTTCCCCGATGCCTACCCGGTGCTCCTGGCCCAGGCCTGGCGGCGCCTCGATCAGGGGGATGTGAACGCTGCCGACGCCTTCCTGCAGCGCGCCGGCGCCACCGGCTACGAGACGTTCGAGCTCCCCCTGGGCCTGGCCCGGGTGGCCCTGGCCCGGCGGCAGGATGCCCTGGCCGGCGAGCACCTGGCCCGGGCCCTGGCCATCGGTCCTGACCCGGGGCAGGTCCTGGCCCAGCTGGGGGCGGGCCTCCTGGAGAGCGATCCCCAGCGGGCGGCGGCCTACCTGCGCCGCGCGCGGGACATGGGGCGGGATGCGGCCGACGTCAACGGCCCGCTGGGGCGCCTTGCCCTGCAGGATGGGGATCCCCAGGCCGCCATTCCCCTGCTGGAGAAGGCGGTGGGCCAGGTCCCCCTGGCCTCCGTCCAGCAGGCCCGCCTGCGCCTGGATCTGGGCAGCAGCCTGCTCCTGGCCAGCCGTGCAGGTGAGGCGATCCCGCATCTGGAGGAGGCAGCCCGGCTCGCTCCGGGCGAGCCGATCATCCGCCTCAACCTGGCCGCGGCCCTGGCCAGAGAGGGGCGCAGGGAGGACGCGCGCCGGCAGCTGGAGCGGATCGGCGACCGTCTGGAAGGCAACCCGGTCCTGCAACGCCTGCGAAGGGACCTGGGAATGGGCGGGGCGGAGGCTCCAGCCCCAGACGGGACCTGAGGGGGTCCCTCAGGGGGCCAGGGATCCGTGCTCCCTGCTGAGGCGGTAGACCGACACGGTGGCCTGGTAGCGCACGTCCTGGGAGGGGTCGTCCTCGGCCATCTGGCGCAGCGCTGGAACGACATCGGCGCGCCCGTAGGCCTGGAGCGCCCGCACCGCCGCCACCCGCACCTCCGCCACCGGGTCCTCCATGGCGGCGGTGAGCAGGCGGGCGACCACGTGGTCCTCGTTCCCCACCGGCTCATCCCGCCTGTGGGCCCGCTCGAACACCTGGGACAGCACCATGAGCGACGCCTCGCGGAACCGGTCGTGGCGCGAGTCCAGGTGCTCGAGGAGGGATGGCACCATGGCGGCATCCCCCAGGCGGAACTTGAGGATCTCGGCGAAACCCGTCTCCACCAGGTAAGGGTTGTGCTCCAGGATGAGTCCCTTGTGGGCCTCCCAGATCTGGTGGATGTCCTCCAGGGCCAGGATCTCTCCCAGGCGCCGGAACGCCTGGATGTAGGCCTCGGCGCCCTCCCTGGGAAGATCGACCTTGCCCAGGTAGCCCCCCACCAGCCGGAACCGGTCCAGGGCCTTGGGGTCGCCCTCGGAATCGACCACGGGCTCCAGCATGAGCACCGACTCGGCGCCGTCCTCGAAGACGATCCGGTCCTTCCAGCGGGACCGGGTCATGTTGTCGCCGCGGAACGCCACGTAGAGGCTCTGCAGGTCGGTCTGTCCCTTGAGCACCTCCAGCACGCGGCATTCAGCCAGGCGCAGCGTGCCGTCGATGGTCCGTGCCCGCACCACCAGGTCGGCCTGGGCCATGCGCTCGTACACGCTCATGACGGCGGCAGGGGCCGGGGCGGCAGCCAGCAGAAGGGCCGCCAGCGCGGCCGCTGGGAGACCGACGCGACGACGAGCGCCGGCCAGCGTGGTGGTCGGTCGGTCGGACACGGGAACGGCCTCCATGTCCAGGATCATACTTCGGGGCCGTGCCAGGTGCCAGGATGGAGACGGTGCCTGCGGTGCCGGCAACGCGGCGCCGGAGGGTCAGGAGGCGCCGCCGAAGATCCGGGCCACCCAGCCCAGGAATCCGCCGCGCCGCCGGGTTGGCGAGGAGGGGAATTCCGGCGTGGCCGCGTCCTGGGCAGGGTCCTCCGGGGCGGCTGCCCGCCGCTCGTGGATGGCATCGGTGTCCCCCCGGCTCCCATCCACGCCGAACAGGTCATCCTGCTCCTGCATGAGATCGGCGGGCGGGATCTCGAACAGATCGGCCTCCCCCTTGCGCCCGGTCCCTTCCAGGCCGGCGCCGGTGGCGGCGCCCACCGGTGGCACCACGATGAGGCTGTGGCAGCGGGGGCACCGGGTTCGAGCCCCTCCCGCCGGAAGGCGGTCATGACGGACCCGAAAGGCCCGGCCGCATCCATGGCAACGGACGTTCACCGCTCACC
The DNA here is from genome assembly GCA_041580435.1 of Candidatus Polarisedimenticolia bacterium. Taxonomy (GTDB): domain Bacteria; phylum Acidobacteriota; class Polarisedimenticolia; order SMYD01; family SMYD01; genus JBFGDW01. The sequence goes on from JBFGDW010000123.1 coordinate 3,578, forward strand.
TCGCTGGCTCATGCTTCTCCCACGCGCCGGACCATGCCGTCGATGGCCTCGTCCAGCGTCATCTTCCCGTCCAGGTACGGGCTCCAGAACTCGCGCAGCGCGGGTACGAAGGTGCGCATGGCGCGATTGTAGATGTCCAGGGTCTCGGCCACGTGCTGGTGGTCGGGATCGATGGTGCGGCGGACCGCCTCGCCGGCGGTCCAGTAGAGCACGGCCCGGGGCAGCAGCGCCGGGTTGGGCAGATGGAGGGCCTGCTGGCGCTCGCGCAGGCGGAAGAGGGCGCCGTGGGCGTTGCTGCGATCCTCCAGCTCGATGATGCGGGCCAGGAGCATGGTGACCGTCTCCACCAGTCCCATGGGGGTGAAGCGCTGGGTCTCGGCGATGGAGAAGTAGCGGCCGTTGATCTCCCGGGTGTCGTGGCCGGTGAGGACGTACTCGTCCACCAGGTGAATGTCCAGCTGGTGCAGCGGCAGCGGCTGGGCGTTCAGGCTGGTGAAAAGGAACTGGAGGAGCTTCTCCCGGTGGCCGGCGAAGATCTCCTCCACGGCCGGCCGCACCTGCGAGCGGTAGCGCTCGCCCAGCTTGGGCCAGATCTCCTTGTCGAAGGCCGCTTCGGCCTGCAGGATCGCATCGGCGACCTCGCGGCCGGTGGGCGCCAGGTCGTAGCTGCGGAACTCCAGGGGGAAGACCTTCAGCTGGCCGCGCAACGACGCCGCATCCACGGCGTTGGCGATGTAGCTCTCCATGGTGTACCAGATGAGCCGCCCAGGGACGAGCATGCGGTGCTTGCGGTAGGCGGCGACCGGGGCCGCGAAGGGCTCGGGCGGATCGGCGCCACGCTCGGCCATGGAGCGCAGGTTCGCGTGGAGGATGAGGAACTTCTGCCAGGGGAAGCGGATCCGGATCTCCCGGGGCAGCGGCAGCCGGGCCTGTCCCCGTCCGGGCCGGGGAGCGAGCAGCCCCGGCGCGGCGGCCGCCAGCAGGCCCGGAGCGGCCAGGGCGGGACAGCGGCGCAGGAAGGCCCGCCGGTCGAGGCGGCGACTCACTCGCTCCCCTGGGCCGGCAGGGCGGCCGCCTCGCCCCGCCTGGGCTGCAGGCTGAGCTGGAAGTAGCCGGCCAGGTCGGGAGGGTGCGCCAGGAAGAGTGAGACGCGGCTGCGGGCTCCCAGGGCCGGGTCCTCCAGATGGATGGCGTGGCCGGGGGATGGCTCGCCGGGGGCGCCGGGTCCGGGGACCGCCTTCAGCCGGTCCTCCAGGCGCAGGATCCATGTCCCGGTGTAGGGCGTGCGGGCGGGGTGGACGGCGTCCAGGTGGGCGCGCACCTCCCCGTCGGGAGTGCCGCCGGCTCGCAAGGCCGCGCAGATGTCATCGGCCGAGAAGACCGGATGCCCGTCCAGGCGCGGCAGCAGGAAGTGAAGGTGCACCTCCTGCCGGGCCCGGCGGCCGCGCACCGCCTCCCCCTCGGCCAGAAAGGCCCCGGCGAACCCTGCCACCGCGTCGGTGGCCAGGCGTGCGGGGTTGTGAGGATGGTTGCTGCGCGCCATGGCCTCTACCACATCGGCCTCCTCGCGCCACCCCAGGTCCGGGGCCAGGATGAGCTTCCGGCAGAGCTGCGACTGCTCCCGCTGGCGCGGCGACAGGCGCCAGCAGTAGGCCAGCAGGTCCCAGAGCCCCTCGCCGATCTCCACCCAGCGTCCTGGAGCCGAGCGGCCGGTGGAGAAGAAGCAGCCCAAGAACGCCGGGATGTGCTCCACGCTCCCCAGGTGCGGTCCCCCCCACCCGGTCGATGACAGGCGGCTTCCCATGACCCGACTCGTTGGCGACACGGTCAAGGGAATTGTACCAAATGGCGGCCGGGTCCGGGGCCGCCGGGCCTCAGGCGCGGGCGTCGGGCCCCGGGCGGAGGCTCACGGTGAGCGTCCAGGTGAAGGTCCGGGCGCCGACCTGGAAGGTCAAGGGCACCTGGACGCTGCCGTTGCCATTGACCGTGGGCACGCCGGCGGCCAGAGTCGGCTCGCTGTGGCCGTCCGCCGCCACCAGGTCGGGTGCATCGGTCAGGGTGTCACCCGTCTCCGCGCCCTCGTCGGTTCCAGGGGCGTGGCCGCGCTCCTCGGCCAGGAACGACTCGAAGGTGAGGGTCTCCTCATCGGCGGATGGCGCGGCGCCGGCCTCATGGGAGGCAAGGGCAGGAGGCGTGGCGAACAGGTCCTCTTCCTCGCCCGCGCCGGCCTCCAGCTCCAGCTCGCGCTCGTGGGCCTCGAAGGCCGCCTCCAGCGTCTCCTCGGGTGGCTCAGCGGACCCGGGGTCCAGCAGGCCGGGATCGGCGCTGTCGCCGCCCTCCACCGGGTCGTCCTCGCCCAGCCAGATGGCGTGGTCGTCCTCCTCCTCCGTCGCCGCCTCCAGTGGCTCCAGGTCGGCGAAGGAGGACTCGTCGGCAGGTGAGGCAGCGTCCAGGGCCTGGGCCTCCGGAGCGGGTGCGGCCGCGGCAGCGGCGGCGTGATCATGTCCTGTCGCCGCGTCCCCCGCGAACTCGTCCACCTCCTCCAGCAACCCCTGGATCTCGTCCACATCCATCTGGTCCAGCATCTCGTCCAGGCCCTCGGTGTCCCACGCCGCCGTGTCGCTGTCGGTGGCCGCGGCCTGGGGCGGTGGAGCGGGAGCGGGAGGAGGGGGCGGCGGGGCGGGCGCTGGCGCCTGGTCGGGGCGCTGCGCCTGCTTGTCACCGGAGAGGGAAAGGAGGACCAGCTTGCTGACGGCCTTCAACGTGTCGTGGACGCCGATGCCGGTGGTGGCGATGGCCTCGTAGAACGGTGCGTTGTAACGGTTGAGAGCGGAGTTCATCTCCTCCACCGGCTGGATGGAGGGGAGGTCCCGCTTGTTGAACTGGAGGACGAGAGGGATGGTGGCCAGATCGACGCCGTGCTCGCGGAGATTCTCCCCGAGGTTCTTGAACGACTCCAGGTTGGCGCTGGCCATCTGGCTCTGGGAGTCGGCCACGAAGACCACGCCGTCCACCCCCTTGAGGACCATCTTTCGCGTCTCGTTGTAGAACACCTGTCCCGGCACCGTGTAGAGCTGCATGCGGGTCTTCATCCCCCGGATGTTGCCGAGCTCCACGGGCAGGAAGTCGAAGTAGAGGGTCCGGTCCGTCTGCGTGGACAGGGACAGCATGCGCCCCTTCTTCTCGTCGGGGAGGCTGTCGAAGATGAACTGCAGGTTGGTGGTCTTGCCGCACAGACCGGGACCGTAGTACACGATCTTCGCGGTCAACTCCTTCGTGGAGTAGTTAAACAGGACCATGGACCACCTTCCGGTGGCTCAATCTATGTCCTGAGCCGGAAAGGTCAAGCCCGGGGGCGGGGGCGCGGGCGGAGCACGACCTGGAGGGGGGTCCGGGACAGGTCCAGCAGTGCCCGGAACCGGTTTTCCAGGTAACGGCGGTAGTCGGTGGGCAGGCCGCGGGTGCGGTTGGCGAACAGCTCGATTCGCGGAGGGGCGCTGCCGGTCTGGACGGCGTAATAAAAGCGGAAGGGCCGTCCTCCCGCCACCGGTGGCCGGCGCCCGGCCAGCGCCGCCTTCAGGGCGCGGTTCCACTCCCGGGTGGGGCGCCGGGCGGTGAAGTCGGCGTGGCTGCGCAGCGCTTCCCGGAGAATGGAGCGGACCCGGAGCCCCGTGGCCGCCGAGACCGTCAGCAGGCGGCCGTGGGGCAAGAACTTGAGGGCGGTGGCGGCCTCATCCCGGAACCGGCGGGCCTCGTCCTCCCGGCCTTCCACCAGGTCCCACTTGTTGAGGACCGGCAGCACGGCCCGCCCCGCCTCCAGGGCCTCCCCGGCCACCGCCAGGTCGCCGGCGGTGATGCCGGCGGTGGCGTCCATGACCAGGACGGCGATCTGGGCCCGGGCCATGGCGCGGCGGGCGTGCATCATGGCCAGGCTCTCGGCGGCATCGGCGGCGCCGCGCCGGCGCCGCAGCCCCGCCGTGTCCACGAGCCGGAAGCGCCGTCCGTGGGCTCGCAACAGGGTGTCCACCGCATCCCGCGTCGTCCCCGGGGTGGGGCTCACCAGGACCCGGTCCTCCTTGAGGAGGCGGTTCAGGAGGGACGACTTCCCCACGTTGGGCCGTCCCACCAGGGCCAGCAGCACCTCGTCGCCATCCTCGACGGCGGCGCGGCGCCCGCCACCGGCGGCGGGAAGCAGCGGCGCCAGCGCCGCCTCCAGCTCCTCGATCCCCAGTCCATGCTCCGCCGAGACGGCAAGCACTGGCTGCAGCCCCAGGGCATGGAACTCGGCGGCGCCGGGCGCCAGGGCGGCGGTGTCCAGCTTGTTGACGGCCACCACCACCGGCCGGCCGAGGCGGCGCACGGCAGTGGCCAGCGCATGGTCGCCGGGGAGGAGGCCGGCACGGCCGTCCACCACCAGGATGATGGCGTCGGCCCCCTCCATGGCCGCCACCGCCTGGGACGAGATGAGCCGGGCCATCTCCTCGGCGCCACCGGACAGGATCCCCCCCGTGTCCATCAGCTCCACCGGCCGGCCCGCGATGCTCACCTCGGCGCTGATCCGGTCCCGGGTCATCCCCGGCAGGTCGTGCACCAGGGCTCGCCGCGTCCCCGCGAGCCGGTTGAACAGGGTGGACTTGCCCACATTGGGGGCGCCGACCACTGCGACGAGGGGCCGGCCCACCATCAGCGGCCCCCCGGCGGCCGGTTGCCGGGCGCTTGACACTCTCCGCCGGGCTCCCCTAGAATGCTGCCTAACTCGTTCAGCGCGATGCTTTTAGGTGGCTCAGCCACGGGAGAGATGCGGGGCATGATCAAGGCGGACATTATCGACAGGGTGGCTCGGAACGCCGACATCACCAAGGTCAAGGCGGTTGTCGCCGTGGAGGCCGTGCTGGACGCCATGAAGGAATCGATGCGCCGGGGGGAGCGGATCGAGCTGCGCGGGTTCGGCGTCTTCCAGGTGAAGCCACGGAAGAAGGGGATCGGTCGCAACCCGCGCACCGGTCGTGAGGTCCTCATTCCCCCGGGAAAGACCATTCGCTTCAAACCGGGAAAGAACCTCCGCAACCTCTAGCCCCAGCGGCCCGGCGCGGGCTAGTGGCGCGAGCGGGCAAGCTGGGGATCGATCTCCCTGGACACCAGGCGGTAGGTGCGCTGGATGGGCTTCCAGGCGTTCCCCTTGGAGGAGGGGGCGTACCCCTCGGTGGTCTCCAGGCGCAGGTAAGGGCCCTCCTCGTCCTCGCCGTGGGTCATCCTCCCCGTTGCCCACCAGACGGCGCTGGCGGCGGCCGGGCCGATGCCGTTGGTTCCCGAGAAGCTGACCGACAGGGTGCCGTCCGGCAGCGGGATGAACTGGTGCCGGCTGGTGTTCCAGCGATCGACGATGATCTCGCCGTTCCAGTCCGACTCCTCGCCCCGGGCGCGCCGCTCCGGGAGGTAGTCCACGCTCTTCACCTTGAGGGTGTCCCGGGCCCAGCGCAGCAGCAGGTAGCGCTCCACGGGATAGGGCTCTGCCCCCGGGACTCCCTGGTCCACCGTCTCCCGGCTGACCCAGGTCCCCAGGTAGGGGGCGACGTCGGGCTCGGGGGCCGCGGCC
>JBFGDW010000124.1:0-9084 GCA_041580435.1 Candidatus Polarisedimenticolia bacterium
GGCGCGCCGGCGTCGGCCGCGCGCCGGCCGGCTGCGATCTCGGCCGGCGTGGCCTGCAGGATCTCGGCCAGCAGGGAGTCGGGGACCTCCGACGGCGCCACCAGGCGGGAGGCCACCTGGTCCAGGTACGACGGCGGGTGGACGGCACCCATGGCGCTGATCCGGGGCCCCCGGAACGGCACCATGTGGGAGACCATGAACCCGTCCACCGCCTCGGCGGGGTGGGAGGCCCACCAGCCCACGAAGCCGGCGCGCAGGCCGGCCCGCCCGGTCAGGTTCCACAGGGCCGGGACGCGCCGGAAGCGGCTGGAGATGGGGAGCCGCCGGTCCCCGTCGGCGCCGTAGGCCAGGAAGTCGGCCACCCCATGGCGATCCGGGCCCACCCCTGTCACCACCGTGGTCCACAGCAGGGGGGACATCATGGGATCGTAGGAGCGCAGCACGGCCCGGCTTCCCCGGCGGAGCAGGCCCGCCAGCGCCGGCATCTCTCCGGCAGCCATGAGTGGCTCCGCGAGGCTCCAGTCGGCGCCGTCCAGGCCGATGAGCAGCACCCGCACCCCCGTCCCGGCGGCCTCGAGGCGCGGCGCGTCCGGCCCGCCGCCCGCCTGCGAGGACGGCCCCTCCCCGCCCGCGGCCACCAGTGTCAGCCGCGTCGGCGTCAGCCCTGCCCCGCCCGGGCCCTGCCTGAGGAACCCCTCCAGGTCGGGTGGCAGCGGCCCGGCCCGCAGGTCGGCCGCCGAGCGCCGCCCCAGCTCGGCGCACAGGGCCTCCAGCTCCTCCTCCAGCGCGCCTTCCAGCCCGCCCCTGGCCAGCGCCTCCGCCCGCGGGAGGAGCGCCCCGGCATCGGCCTCGTAACTCACCTGCAGCCGGTACGGGATGCGCGCCCCCTCCCGGGAGCGCGCCTCCTCCAGCGGAAGGGTCAGGTCCCCGGCCGCCGGGAAGCGGAACACGGCGCCCAGGGGGGCGCGCAGGTGCCACCCTGGCAGGAGGAGCCGGTGGCCGGTGGCGGCCAGCTCGCCCACCGGTACGTGGACCAGACAGGCCAGCGCCGCCAGCAGCAGGGCCGCGGCGCTGCCTGCGGCCAGGGCCAGGCGGCGGGCGCGCGGGGGCATCGGGCGAGGATAAGAAGAAGAATGGGGGGTCGCAACCCCCCATTCTCCCCGGCCCGGCGCCGGCCGCCGGACCGAACGCGGTCAGGACGCTAGAACTGCCAGACCGCCGAGAACCTCACCTGCCGCGGCGCCTGGAAGAACAGTGGCCGCAGGAAGTTGGGATCCAGAAGCTGGGTGGTCAGCTCCACGTTGTCGTTGAAGCCGGTCTGCTCCTGCTGGTTGAGGACGTTGAAGATGTCCAGGGCCAGCTTGAGGGTGGTTCCACCCCCGAGTGTTGGGCGCCAGTCCACGTGCAGGTCGATGGTGGACTGCATGGGCGTCCGCCCCATGAACCCGCGCTGGACGGGCGTGTAGCTCAGGAGGATGCCGCCGAAGGGTGCGTCTCCGATGCCGTCACCGTCGACGTCGACGTTGTCGAAGACCGGATCGATGCCCGGGATCTCCCCCGCGTTCTGGTAGCTGGGGTGAGCCAGCAGCGGGAAGCGTGGTACCCCGGAGGACACGTTGAGGGCGGCGCCGAGGGTGATGTTGTTCGGGAGCTGATAGGCGCCATAGGCCCGGAAGATGTGGGGTGTGTCCAGGTTCAGCCGACCCTGGATGTACTGCCCCTGGGTCAGCGTGCTCTGCGGGAAATCGTACAGCGACGTGATGTTGGGATCCGACTGCCCGTTGTCGTTGCGGAACAGCCCCTCGTAGTTGCCGTTGAGGCGGCTGTAGCGGTAGCTGGCGTAAAGCTGCCACTTGTTCTGCATGCGCCGGTTGTAGATGATCTCCCAGGCGTTGTAGTCGCGCACCGCCGGCGGCAGGTTGGACGGCGTGTTGTCACCAGGGTTCGCCAGCACGTACTCTCCGAACGCCTCGCAGGAGAAGGTCGGGAAGGGTACATACGCGCCCTCGCAGGGCGAGCCATCCGCCGCCTGATAGGCGAACTGGCTCTTGAACGCCGCCGAGAACGGGTCGTTGGGATCCTCGAAGACGTAGTAGTAATAATTCTGTGTGGACTCCAGCGTGGTGAACTGCACGTCCTCCAGCACGCGACCCTCCTCGCGGAAGATCAGGCGGGTCTCGATGCTGGAGTTGGGCGTCAGCTCGTAGGCATAACCCACGATGAACTCGTCCTGGTAGGGCAACTTGGTCCCGGCCTCGATGCGTGTGGGCTCGCCGAAGATGCTGGGGCGAGAGCAGAACGCAGTCATTCCGCCGCCGATGTTGCAGGTTCGCGCTTCCCGGACATCGGTCAGATCGGGGTCCTTGAACTCCTCCCGGCTGATGCTGACCTCGTTGGAGAGGGCCCGCACCGCCAGGTCGTTGGGGATGCGCTGGTAGTAGCGACCGAAGTTGGCGTACAGCTTGCTCTTACCGTTCTGCAGCACGTCCCAGGTGAAGCCCAGACGGGGTGCCGTGTTGCCGCTGAAGCGATAGCCGGTGGGCGTGAAGCTGTCTGGCACGGCGAGGAAGCCGGCGCGGGTGAAGGGCAGGGTGAAGTTGCCGCCTCCCTCGATCTCGTCGATGGTGTGACGAAGGCCCGCCTTGATGGTGAAGTACGGCGTGACGGTCCAGGTGTCCTGGATGAAGTAACTGGTCTCCTCTGTGGTGGTCTCGATGGCCGTGGGCGAGTAGAGGGAGCGCACCACACGGAACACGTCCCCGATGCCGTCCAGATCGAAATCCTCACAATCGACGTCAGTAACGAGATCGCACGTGCGACGCTGAACGCTCGCCCCTGTCGACGTGCTCACCGGCAGGTAGGTCTGCGTCCACACACCGTTGGCGTCGAACACGGGAATCTGTGAGTTGTAGGCCGGCCCCGACCGGAGGCGATCCTCGGTGTACTCGATGTCATCGAACTGGACTCCGTACCGGATCTCGTGCTTGCCCAGGATGTTGGTGAACTTCAGCGAGTACTGCATGTTCTCGTCAAACTGATTGGCGTAGAAGCCGACGCCGCCCGTGGGCAGACCGCCCGGCACCTGCAGATTGTTCACGTTGCGGATGGTGGTGCCGATGCCGCTCTCCAGGAACTCGCCATCGTGGAAGCCGATCTGGGCCTCGATGAAGAACCTTGGCGTCACCACCCCCTCGTACTTGAGACTGTAGTTGTCGGCGCCGTATTCCAGTTCGGTGAACCGCACCGGGCCGGTGACCTGGGGCGTCAGCAGGGACGAGCTGCGCTGGGCCCCCTCGTCGCCGTCGGAAGGGTCGCCGAATGCGGTGAACTCCAGGCGGTGCTTGGGGGTCATGAGCCAGGTGACCTTGGCCGCGTAGTTGTCATTGTCGCGGGTCCGCGTCACCGGCGCGGTGGTCAGCACATCGGCCGACGTGGCCGCCAGCGGGTCGAAGCGGGCCTGCAGCTCCGTGTCTGTGGAGACCGGGTTGTAGGCCACGAAGTAGAACAGCTTGTCCTTGATGATGGGCCCGCCCACCGACAGGCCGATGTCCAGGACCTCCTGCTCGGTGATGTTCACCGTGGTCGGCGTCAGGCTCGCCAGCTTGCGGTGGCCCTCCAGGGAGCCGGGCGTGTAGTAGACGCCGATCTGGCCGCCGAACTCGTTGGTCCCCGAGCGGACGATGGCGTTGAGGATGCCGCCCAGGGCCTGGCCGTACTCCGCCTCGAAGCCGCCGGTCTTCACCTGGACCTCGTCCAGGAAGTCGGTGGTCACCCCGGTCCCCAGGGAGCCGTAGACGATGTTGAAGGTGCCGATGCCGCCGTAGCCGGTGTTGGTCACGTTGACGCCATCGATGATGTAGGAGTTCTCCAGCCCCGAGGCGCCGCCCACCGACGGGTTCCCCTGCAGGACGCTGCCCGCGTTGGCGCCGGCGCCGGAGGTCGTGACCCCGGGCGAGATGAAGAAGAGGCTGGTGTAGTTGCGGCCGACGGGGGTGTTGGCGGAGATCTGATCCACCTTGATGTTGGCGCCGATGGACGTGGACGACCGGTCCACCAGCGGGCGGGCCCCCACCACCGTGACCTCCTCGGTGAGGGTGCTGGCCAGGGCGTAGTCCAGCGTGGTTCGCTGCCCCAGGCTCACCTCCACGTCGGGCTGGATGATGGGGGCGTACCCCTCGGCCCGCACCTCCACCGTGTAGTTGCCCGGCCGGAGGAACGGGGCGATGAACTCGCCCTGGGAGTTGGTCACGACCTCGACGGTTCCCTGGGGCGTGCGGATGAGGACGGTGGCGCCAGGGATGGGCTGGCCGTCCTCCGTCTTGACCGTCCCGCTGACGGCGCCGGTGCTCGATTCCTGTGCCAGCGCCGCGCCGGGAAACACCACGGCCGCCACCAGAAGGGCCGCCGCGATCCGGAAGAATGGACGTCTCATGCACTCCTCCTTGCAGAAATGGACGGGGAACGGGCGCCGAGGGGAAGGGGATCTTGGTTGGCGCACCGGGGTGGACGGACACGCCCCAGGCGGGGTCGTGCGGCAAGCTTGGGCCTCATGGACCAGCCCCCAAGGTCCTGCCTCCAGGAATCGGGGGCGACATGGCCAGGCGAACCCGGCCCCCCGGGCAGATTCACCCCGATCCCGGCCCCTTTCTACGCCCACTAAACGGGAATGTCAAGAGGATCGAAGGACCTCTACAGAATGGTAGATGGGTCCACATCGATGCTGGCAGCGCCGGCGCCGCCCCGGGCGGCCTCCTGGCGGTCGGCCAGGCGGCGGAGAACCGCCGCCAGGCGCGTGCGGCTGCGGGCCTTGACCAGGAGGTGGAAGCGGTGGCGCCCCCGCAGCCGGGCCAGGGGGGCCGGGGCCGGACCCAGCACCCGGATGTGCTCCCCCCCTTCGGGATCGGCGCGCAGGGGCCGGGCAAGGTCCTCGATGAGGGCCGCGGCCCGGGCCGCCTCCCGGTGCTGGACCCGCACGGCGGCCAGGACCGCGTGGGGCGGGTAGAGGAGAGCCCGGCGGAAGCGGTCCTCCTGGGCGAAGAAGCCGGCGTAGTCGTGCTCCCGCGCCCGGCGCAGGGCGTAGTGGTCGGCGCGGAAGGCCTGCAGGAGCACGCGACCGGGGACGTTCCCCCGCCCCGCCCGTCCCGCCGCCTGGGTCGCCAGCTGAAAGGTCCACTCGGCGGCCCGGAAGTCGGGCAGCGCCAGGATCTGGTCTCCGCCCAGGATCCCCACCAGGGTCACGCCGGGAAAGTCGTGCCCCTTGGCGATCATCTGGGTCCCCACCAGCAGGTCCGCCTCGCCGGCGGCGAACCGGGCCAGCAGGCGCGCATGCCCCCCCTGGCGGCGCACCGAGTCGGCATCCATGCGCAGGATGCGCAGCTCCGGCAGCGCGCGGGCGATCTCCTCCTCCACCCGCTCGGTGCCGGCTCCCATCTCCTGAAGAGCCGCATCGCCGCAGGACGGGCAGGCCGGCGGCACCGGCAGGCTCAGGCCGCAGTAATGGCACAGGAGCCTGCCCCGGCTCCGGTGCAGGGTCAGGGAGACCGAGCAGTTCCGGCAACCCACCGGCTCGCCGCAGGCCCGGCACAGCAGGAATGCAGCCCAGCCGCGCCGGTTGCGCAGCAGCATGGCCTGCCCACCGGCGGCGTGGTTGTCCCGCAGCGCCTCCAGGAGAGCACGCGACAGGAGGGTCTCCCGGCCCACCTCCCGGAACTCCTGGCGCAGGTCGATGATGTGGAAGGCCGGCAGCCCGCGCCGCGCCACTCGCCGGGTGAGGGTCAGCAGACCGTGCTTCCCCCCGGCGGCCCGGGCATACGTCTCCATGGCCGGCGTCGCCGAGGCCAGCACCACGGGGCACGACTCCAGGCGCCCCCGTACCAGGGCCAGATCCCTGGCGTGGTAGCGCGGCGTCTCCTCCTGCTTGTAGGAGCCGTCCTGCTCCTCGTCCACGATGATCAGACCCACGTCTGGCAGCGGCGCGAGGACGGCCGAGCGGGCACCCACCACCAGCGGCGCCTCCCCGCGGCGCACCCGATCCCAGTGGGCCCGCCGCTGGCGGGCCGGGAGGGCGGAATGGAGGGCCGCCAGCCTGGGACCGAACTCCCGGGACAGCCGCCCCACCAGCGACGGCGTCAGTCCGATCTCGGGCACCAGGATCAGGACGCCGCGGCCCATCGCCAGGCAGGCGGCGGCCGCCCTGAGATAGACCTCGGTCTTCCCCGAGCCGGTGACGCCGTGGAGTAGGAAGCTGGCCGCCTCGCGGCCCGCCACCGCCGCCCGGATCGCCTCCACCGCCGGCACCTGCTCGTCGCTCAGGTTGATGGGTGGGTGGCTCGCCGCGGAAGCGAGCCCCTCGGGCCGCGCGGCCGGGAGCGGCTCCTCGTCCCATGCCAGAGCCCCGCGGTCAGCCAGCGAGCGGAGCACGGCGGCGCTGACCCCCGCTGCTCGCAGATCCGAGACCGGGACGCGCCCACCCCCCTGCCGGAGGCGCTTCACGGCCCGCCGCTGGGCAGGCGCACGGGCCAGGATCTCCTCCCAGGCGCCGCATCCGGCAGGCGGTGCCTGCAGCACGGCCACGCGCCTGATGGGACGGGAGGCGGGTTGCCCCTCGCCGGCAGGGGCCATGCCGCCAGGGAGCACCGCACGGAACATCTCGCCGATGGGGACCAGGTAGTAGTCGGCGGCGAAGCGGATCAGCTCGAGGAGGCGCGGCGGCAGGAGCGGGTCGGCATCCACCACCGCCTCCACCGGCCGCAGGCCCGCCATGGCCTGCCCCTCGACCTCCTCCTCCAGTACGATGCCGGTGAGGCGGCGACGGCCGAACGGGATCCGCACCCGCTGCCCCGCCCGTGGCTCGGGCAGGCCTTCGGGCCAGAGGTAGGAGAAGGTGCGCCGCAGCGGCAGCGGCACGGCCACCGCCACCCGGCGGCGGGGATCACCCCTCCGGCTCAAGCCGGGCCGGGCTTCTGCAGGAGGTCGCGAACCGCCAGGAGGTCGTCGTACACCGCCTGTCGGTTCTCCCGGGTGTACTGGCGCAGCAGGTAGGCGGGGTGGAAGGTGGGCATGAGGGGGATCCCCTGCCATGCGCGCACGCGCCCCCGGGCCCGGGTGATGGCGATCTCCTCCCCCAGCAGGGTGGAGGCGGCGAACTTCCCCAGGGCGACGATCACCCGCGGGCGGATCGCCTCGATCTGGCCCATGAGGAACGGGCTGCAGGCCGCGATCTCGTCAGGCTGCGGGTTGCGGTTCTGTGGGGGCCTGCACTTGACGATGTTGGCGATGTACACCTGGTCCCGGCGCAGGCCGATGCTGGCGATCATCTTGTCCAGGAGCTGCCCGGCCCGCCCCACGAACGGCTCCCCCTGCCGGTCCTCCTCCTGCCCCGGCCCCTCCCCCACGAACAGGAGGTCCGCCTGCGGGTCGCCCACACCGAATACGATCTGAGTGCGCCCGGCGCTCAGGCGGCAGCGCGTGCAGTCGCCCAGCTCCTGGCGCACCGCTGCCAGCGCGTCCGCGCCTGCCCCGAGGGGGCCGTGCCCCTCGCCGGGCTCCTCCCGGTGGGACGGCAGGGAGCCGGGAGCAGCCGCCGGCGCCCGGCCTGCCGGGGCCGCCGGCAGGCGCACCGCGTCGATCCCCAGCTCATGGAGATAGCGCAGGTGCTCCAGCAGCGCCTGCCGTGCTGCGGCGCTCATCGGCCCGCCTCCCGGGCCGGCTGCCCGCCCCGGACGCCGAACAGCTCCACGGCCACCCGGTCCAGCAGGCGGGCGGCCACCTCATCCTTGGTGAGGAGCGGCCAGTCCTCGCGCCTGCCATCGCGCCACAGGACGGTGACCTGGTTGGTGCCGGAGCCGAAGCCGCTGCCGGCGACTCCCACGGCGTTGGCCACGATGCAGTCCAGGTTCTTGCGTGCCAGCTTTTCGGCGGCGTGCGCGGCGACCTGATCGGTCTCGGCGGCGAACCCCACCAGGACGGGCCGGGGCGATCCCCCCTTCCGCCGCCCCAGCTCCGCCAGGATGTCGGTGGTGGGAACCAGCCTGAGCTCCAGGGCGTCGCCGGATTTCTTGACCTTGAAATCCGCCGGCCGCTCCACGCGGTAGTCCCCCACCGCCGCGGCCATGACCACCAGGTCGGCGGCGCCGGCGCGCTCCAGGACCGCGGCGGCCATCTCCTCGGCGGTGGTCACCGGCACGCACTCGGCCCTGGCGGGAGGCGGCAGCGCGGTGGGTCCGGTCACCAGCACCACTCGCGCCCCCCGCTCCAAGGCGGCGGCGGCCAGGGCGTGCCCCATGCGGCCGGTGGCAGGGTTGGAGATGAAGCGAACCGGGTCGATGGGCTCACGGGTGGGGCCCGAGGTGACCAGGACCAGGCGGCCCGCCAGCCCCTCTCTCCCGCCGCCTGCCGCGCCCACGTCCTCCTCCTATCCCTCGAGCAGGTCCTGGACCTCGCTCTCCTCCATGGGCCCGGTGGCGTCCTCACCGGTCTGGAAGTCCACCAGCCCGGCCTGGACCTCCTCCCGGGCGATGGCGGTGGGCTTGGTGGAGCGGCTCTCCACCTTGGGCCGGGCGCCGCGCTGGAGCTGCTTGGCGCGCATGGCCGTGATGGTCACCAGCCGGAACTTGCTGTCCACATTCTCGGGGAGCTTGGTCACTCTCGTCCTCCCGGGCCGCGGCCCGTGGTTTGGAGACGCCTGTAACCTCAGCCGGCCGCCGCCGGCGGCGGGAAGGTGGCAAGGACCGCCTCCGCAGCCGCCGACATCCGCTGCCGCGTGTGCCGGCCGGCCAGGACCACCGCCTCGGCGGCGCGCCGGCTGGCCTCCAGGTCGTCGTTGATGATCACGTAGTCATACTCGGTCCAGGCACGGATCTCGTCCCGGGCCACCCCGAGGCGCTGGGCCTCGGTCCCCGAGGATTCGGTCCCCCGGGCGCGCAGCCGCTGGAGCAGCGCCTCCCGGCTGGGGGGCATCAGGAAGATGAGGAGGGCCTCGGGCATCCGCCTGCGCACCCACCGCGCCCCCTGGACGTCGATGACCAGCAGCAGGTCATCGCCCCGGGCCAGGACCTGCTCCGTGGCCTCCCTCCCGGTGCCGTA
>JBFGDW010000125.1:0-9066 GCA_041580435.1 Candidatus Polarisedimenticolia bacterium
GTCGTTCAACTGCCTGCCGGTGGTGGCGCAGGAGGCGTGCTTCCGGGCCCTTGAGGTGCGGAATGCGTCCAACTCCACGGTGCGGGCCGACGGCTCGGCGCTGAACAACGTGGGGGGCATCTCGCCCATCCCGTGCCCGACGCTCACCGACAACGGCCTGTCCACTCTCACCTACAACTGGGAGGAGGCCACCAACAGCACCATGAACGACAGCGCCGCCCGCGGCGTGGTGGGCTATGATCTGTACCTGCTGCCGGATCCCCTGGCGGCGGCCACAGACGCTCAGCTGGCCAGCGGCGCGGTCAAGGTCGCAGGCCGCAGCTTCGGGACGACGTCCGCCACCGTGAGCCGCGGCGCCATCGGCGCCCTGCCCGGCCTGGTGGGCTCCACCATCTACTCCGCGGCTCTCAAGCTGCGCTACGTGGGCGGCAAGGAGTCGCTGTACTTCTCCTGCAACAGCGCCCTTTCGGGCGTTGCCACCCAGGGCGCTGCGGAGTCCGGCGATGCGCCCTCCTCCGTGGATGTGCAGCAGGTGCTCGTGGAGAACCGTTCCGGCTCCAACTTCCTGGTGGTGACGCTGAAGCTGGCGGAGAACCAGGTGTCCAAGAACCTGATTCACTACTACATCCGCTTCGACGGCAATCAGGACGGCACTCCCGACCACGAGGTCGAGATCTTCGGCTTCCCGGCCTCCAGCTCCCGGAACAAGGCGGGCGTGCCCGTGCTGCTCCGCTTCACCACCACCTTCGACGCAGGGGACGTGGAGGGGAACAGCTTCCTGGACGACGCCACCGGCCGCGTGCAGGTGGTGGTGGATGCGGACAAGCTGGCGGCGGCCCTGGGCAGCAACTCGGCCCGGATCACCGGCCTCGTGCAGCTGCGCTCGTCCAAGGACACCTGGGACGCCGGCGTCCACTCGTTCTAGGCATAAAGGGGCACTCAGACAAGCCACCACAGGACCCCAAACCATCGAGAAGCACGTGAGGTGAGGGGGCGGCGCCCCCGCGCCGCCCCCTCTTTTTCAGGGCAGGCCCCCCGGAACCGCATGGTCCAAGCCGCCACGGCGCGGGGTCGGCTGGCCAGCCTTGCGGACCCGGGGGAAGCGTCGTATAGTTCGGGGGCTCGCGGAGGGGGAATGCCTGTCAGACACCGGGGGCGGGTGAATCTGCGCCTGCCGATTCTCTTTGCCCTGCTGCTTCTAGCCACCGGGCTGGCCGCGCCGCGCGCGGCCACCTTCACCGTGGCCCCGCGCACCAGCCCCGGATCCTGCGCCACCCCCCCCAGCGGCACCTGCAGCGCCGACTTCTGCTCCATCGGGGCGGCCCTGGGCTCGGCCAGCGTCCAGTTCGGGGACACCATCATCGTCCTCCCCGGCACCTACTACGAGAACATCACCATGAAGAATGGCGTCCAGCTCCTGGGCTCGGGCGCCGATGTGACCATCATCGACGGCTGCCAGCTCGGCCCGGTGGTGAGCTTCCTGGTCAACGGCGGCTCCAACACCGTCCTTTCGGGCTTCACCATCCGCAATGGCCGGGCGCAGACCGGGGCCGGGATCTACATGGCCACCCGGTCCGGGGCCGCCAAGAACCTGGGCCAGCAGGTCATCACCCGCAACATCATCGAGGGGAACACCGCCTTTGCCTCCGGAGGCTTCGGCGGGCTGGGGGCCGGGATGGCGGTCTACCGCCAGAGCCCCACCATCACCAACAACATCTTCCGGGCCAACACCGCCCATCAGTTCGGCGCCGGGATCAGCATCGACTACAGCAATGCCGTGATCTCCAACAACACCCTCACCGGAAACACGGTGGTGGGCGTGGGCGGGTTCGGCGTGGGCGGCGGCGTGGACATGTACACTCACAGCGACACGCCCAAGATCTCCAACAACGTCATCCAGGCCAATGGCGCCATCACCGGCGGCGGGATCTACCGGTACCAGCAGAGCGGCTCGTCGTCCACCGTCACCGTGCGCACCAACAGCTTCTTCGGCAACACCGGCGGGACGTGCTTCGGGGTCACCTGCACCGGCAATGGCAACATCACCGCCGATGCCAAGTTCGTCAACGCCGCCGCGGGAGATCTCAGGCTCCAGGGAACCTCGCCGGCCATCGACGCCGGCACCGACGCCGACGCTCCGGCCAGCGGCAAGGATCTGGTGGGCCAGATCCGGATCCTGGACGGCAACAACGATGGCATTCCCCGGGTGGACATGGGGGCCCTGGAGCACTGCGCCAACGATCCCGACGGCGACGGGGTGAGCAACTGCACCGACAACTGCCGCACCGTGTCCAACCCCACCCAGACCGACAGCGACGGCGATGGTGTGGGGGATGCCTGTGACAACTGTCCCACCACCGCCAACGCCAGCCAGGCCGACGGGGATGGTGACACGGTGGGGGATGCCTGCGACAACTGCCTGACGACCCCCAACCAGACCCAGCAGGACACCGATGGCGATGGCGTCGGGAACGCCTGCGACAACTGCCCGACGGTGTCCAACCCCACCCAGGCCGACGGCGATGGCGACGGGGTGGGGAATGCCTGCGACAACTGTCCCACCACCGCCAACTCCTCCCAGGCCGACGGGGATGGCGACGGGGTGGGGGATGTGTGCGACAACTGCCCGTCGGTGGCCAACGCCAACCAGGCCGACGGCGATGGCGACGGGGTGGGGGATGTGTGCGACAACTGCCCCCTGGTCTCCAACCCGTCCCAGAGCTTCACCGACGCCGACGCCGACGGGGTCAATGACCTGTGCGACAACTGCCCCGGGGTGACCAATCCCACCCAGGCCGACAGCGACGGCGATGGGATCGGGAATGCCTGCGACAACTGCGCGGCGGTGGCCAACCCCACCCAGGCCGATGGCGATGGCGATGGAGTGGGGAACGCGTGCGACAACTGCGTGGCGGTGGCCAACCCCACCCAGGCCGATGGCGACGCCGACGGCGTCGGTGATGCCTGCGACAACTGCCCCGCCGTGGCCAATCCCACCCAGGCCGACGCCGACAGCGACGGTGCAGGCGATGCCTGCGACACCTGCACCGATCCCGACGCCGATGGGTACGGCCACCCTGGGGCCACCACCTGCCCGGTGGACAACTGCCCCCTGGTGAGCAACCCGTCACAGGCCGACGGGGACGGCGATGGTGTGGGGGACGCGTGCGACAACTGTGTCGCCGTGGCCAACCCGGGACAGGAGGATCCTGACGGCGACGGCCTCGGCAGCGCCTGCGACAACTGCCCGGGCACCGCCAACCCGGCCCAGGCCGACGGGGACGGCGACGGCGTCGGTGACGTCTGCGACAACTGCAGCGCCGTGACCAACCCCGGCCAGGAGGACCCCGACGCCGACGGCCGGGGGAGCGCCTGCGACAATTGCCCGGACGTCTCCAACCCGTCTCAGCTTGACTTCGACCTGGACGGCATGGGGGATGCCTGCGATCCCGACGACGACAACGACGGGGTGGCCGACGACGGGGATGGCGACGGGCAGGTGGAGACGTCGGTGTGCGAGGGGAGCAAGGTGGGGTGCGACGACTGCGCCCGGCTCGATGCCAACAACTGGGCCATCCCCGGCGACGTGTGGGTCTGGTGGTCGGGGCCCACCACGCTGAACTGGGATCCGGTGGACGCTGGCACGGCCCCCCTCTACAACATCCTCCGGGGGCGGGTGAGCGAGATGCGAGCGGACCGGAACATCCTCCGCGCCTTCTGCCTGGCCAAGGACCTGAGCGTCATGAGCCGCAGCGCGACGGCCATCCCGTCGGTCCCCAACGAGGCCTTCTATTTCCTGCTGGGGGCCGAGAACGGCTGCCGGACCTTCCCGGCCTGGGGGACCGGCAGCAACGGGACGAACCGGCTGAACACCGCCTGCGACCTCATCAGCTTCCCGTAGGTCCCCGGAAAAACTCGCAGGTCCCGGAAAAAGGCCTGAACGGTTTGCCGCCCCCGGCGGTATGAACAGGTGGATGCCGGAATTCCCCGGATCCGGGCAAGGGCAGGGAGGAAGCGTGGCAAGCATGGCCAACACCGCATGCCGCAGGTTCCGGGGCGCCATCGCCCTGCTGGCTGGCGAGGAGCTGGGCCCGCGCCGCACGCGGCGCCTGCGCAGCCACCTGGGCACCTGTGCCTCCTGCCGGGCCCTGCATGGCGAGCTTCAGGCCCTCAAGGGCCTCGCGCCGGCCTGGAGGCTGGACGAGGCCGAGTCGCGGGGCTTCCGGCCCGTGGGCGCTGCGGTCCGGGCGCGTCTCGCGACCCCTGCCGCGCCCGCCGCCGTCTCCGGCCTCTGGAGCGTCGCGGCTCCCGTGGCGGCCACACTGCTGGCCGCCGCGTTCCTGCTGGTGGGGCGTGGCGAGGAGCCACGGCCCGCCGCTCCGCAGATGGCGGCCATCCCGGCCACCTTCCAGGTGTCACCTGGCGAGGACGCGCACCAGGCGGTGGTCACCCTGTCCCCCGGGAAGGGGAAGATCCACCGGATCGCGGTCTCCCGCGAGTCCAGCAGCTTCGCCAGGGCCCAGGTGTTCCAGGTCAGCGGTGGCAGCTGGGTGGACCAGACCCCCCTCCCCGAGCCGGGCGGGATCGTCTTCTACAGGGTCGACTGAGATGCGGTCCCGGGAGCAGAAGGATCAAGGCTTTTCGGCCTTGACAAGGCAAGCCGGCACCCGTATATCACAGGCGATTCCGCCCAGTCCGGGGCAGGCCTGCGGCCGTCTGGAGGCCGTGGATGCTGCGCCGGCCGGCGCGCTGATGACGAGATTCGAGACCCAGACCATTGACTTCGGAAGCCATTTCATTGATGATTAGCCGTTCCTCGGAACCGGGCGTACAGCAGCGACCGAGACGGGAGGAGGAGGAGGAATGTTGAAAGGCAAGAGCAAGATCACGATGCTCGCCGCCACCGGCACGGCCGCCGCTCTGCTGGTGGGTGGGCTGGTCGTCGCGTCCAACATGGGGTTCAAGGGGAGATTCCAGTTCCAGCCGGGCGTGACCACTTGGTTCTCGCCCCCCTACACCAGCCCCTACGCCAATGCCGGCCAGCTGCTGTCGGCTCTGGCCCCGGGCGATGCCACCGCCTCCATCAACCGGCTGGTGCCCACCGCTCCTCCCTCGTTCCAGTTCTGGCTGGCGTCTGGCGACGGAGGCCCTAGCGGCGTCAACCCGAAGAACTTCGTCCTCAAGCCGGGCGAGGGGTACCAGATCTCCGTGGGAACCGCCTCGGACGTGGTCGTGGTCGGCGCCCATGACCCCTTCGTCACCGTTCCGGCCGGGCAGGATGGGACCCAAGTGGGGAACATCGCCCCCGGCTTCATCGCCGGCCGCGACTACCTGGTGTCGGTGCCGTGGCACACCACCTACATCAACGCCAACGACTTCCTGCTGGACCTGGCCGCGCAGGGGAGCATCACCCGCCTGGACCAGGTCTCGGGCAACCCGCCGGCCTTCTTCTTCTGGACCGGCAACGACGGGAACGACAGCCCCAAGAACTACGCCATCCAGCTCGGCCGGGCCTACCAGGTCCGCGTGCTGACCAGCTCCTCGGGGTTCGTGCCCGCCCACTTCTGATTGCGACGGACGAGCTTCAGCTAAGTTGGATGAAACGCGCGAGGGCCCGTGCCGGGTCCTCGCGCCTTTGACGATGACCGGATGAGAACCGACGACTTCACAACGCCAAGACCTGAAGCACAGGGGGGAACTGTGAAAAGACTTGCTACCATCGCAGGGGCGGTGCTCGTGGCCGCCGTGCTGCTGCCCGCGCCCGCCTCGGCGCAGATGAACATCCTGCTCAAGGGCAACCTCAACGACATGGCGACCGACTCGTTCAACTGCGGCACGGGCGACGCCATCTGCAACCTCTACCACCGGGTCTACGCCGAGACCCTGGCCACGGAGGTCAACTCGCCCAACGCGGCGGTGAACGGCTGGCCGGACTACCGGGGGGTGCCCATGCGCTACCTGGGCGACCTGACCGGCTCGGCCAACTACAGCGCCATCGTCAACACGACGCAGTGCGAGGCCTGGTACCAGATCTGGACCGGTGTCAGCAACCCCGGCCTGGGCACCTTCATCTCCTACTACGGCTCCCACAGCCAGATCGGCAACCTGGGTGACACCGGCGGCAACGCCTTCTTCGCCAACTGCAACCCGGCGAGCTCCCGGGGCGAGGCCTGCTTCGGCGTGCTGGACAATACCCTTTCGCGGCCCAGCTCTCCCGGGACGCCCCTGGGGACGGTGGCGGCCGTGGGGGCCCTGGCCCCCGTGCCGATCCCGACGGTGACCAGCAGCGACACCGCCGGCGGCACCGTGAGCCTGGCCTGGCCCGCCGCGGCGGCGGCCAACACCATCAACCTGCCCAGCTCCACCAACGCCGCGTGCCCGCCCGGAGCGTTCTTCAACGACCTGACGGCCACCAACGCGCCCAACCCGGTCTTCGGCATCGGCCTGTTCGTGCACACCGTTCCCACCGGCGGCGCCTTCCGCAGCCTGGCCAGCCTGGAGGGGAGCACCGCCACGGCTGGTGTCCTGGACGCCCTGCAGAACCCCGGCTCCCAGATCGCCTGCACCGGCACGGTGGACTGCCCTGGAGTGCGCCCGGTGCCGTGCAACGCCGCCACCGGCGGCGTCTGCGTGGGCGACGGGACCCTGTTCAGCCCGGCGGCCCAGGCGGTGACCCTCTCCCAGGCGGCGGTCAACGCGGCCCTGGGGACCGAGGGTCCCCTGGACGGCAGCAAGGTGGCGGTGTTCAACACCAAGGTGTTCTTCCGCTGCTCCGTGCCCAACTCCTGCGCCAATCCGGCCCGGACCACCGTGAACCCGAGCCTGGTGTCCCTCTTCTCCGGGAACTCCACCCGGGTCTCGTTCGGCGCCCTGGTGTCCAGGGTGGTGTTCGACCGGGAGCCCGTGGTGCTGGGGAACCGCGTGACCCTGTCCTGGAGCACCATCGGCGGGCCGTTCGTGGAGTTCCGCGTGCAGCGGTCTGACAACGGCATCGACTTCGTGGACCTTGGCACCGTGTCCGCCACCGGCGCCGACAGCTACGAGTTCACCGACACCTTCCGGGGCCGGCGGCCCATGACGGCGACCTACCGTCTCATCGTGGTGGAGCCCACCGGCGAGAGCCAGCTCCTCACCTCGGTGGACCTGTCGCCGGGCTCGCGGGCGCCCCGCCGCTAGAGGCGCGAAGGAGCCGGAAGTCTCATCATCACGGAACCCCCGGGGCCACCGGAGAACCTCTCCGGTGGCCCCTTTCTTTGCCCGGGCATCCCCATGACCCCTGGCAGGCCATCCTTGACCCGGACCCTCGCCCTGGCCGGACTGCTGCTGGCCGCGGCCTGCCAGGGAGACCGTCCGCCTGACCGGGCGCCGGCCGGCCGCACGCCGGGGCTCCGCGGCGTGGTCCTCATCAGCATCGACACCCTCCGTGCGGACCACCTGGGGTGTTACGGCTACCACCGGGACACCAGCCCCTTCCTGGACGAGCTGGCCGCCGGGGGGACGCTGTTCCAGGAGGCCATCACCTCCGCCCCCTGGACCCTGCCGGCCCACGCCAGCCTCCTGAGCGGCCTGTACCCCTCCACCCACCGGGCGGTGGATGGCAGCGAGGCCATGGCCGACACCGTGCCGCTGGCGGCCGAGCTGTTCCAGGAGGCCGGCTACGCCACGGGCGGATTCGTGGCGTCGTGGTTCGTGTCGCGCCGGTACGGCTTCCAGCGGGGCTTCCAGCGCTTCGATGACTTCGACCAGACCCTGCAGGAGAACACCAAGGACAAGATCCCGGCGGTCACCGTGGTGGACGCGGCGGCCTCCTGGCTGCGGGAGGCCGGCACGCGCCCGTTCCTCCTGTTCGTCCACCTCTACGACGCCCACTTCAACTATGCCCCGCCCCCGGAGCACGCCGCCCTGTTCGACACGGGCTATCGTGGCCCGCGGCCGCCCTACCGGAAGTACTCCTACTACTTCGACAACCCCCTCCCCGAGGATCTCCTGGCCTTCGAGCTGGCCATGTACGATGGGGAGATCCACTACGTGGACGCGCAGCTCCGGCGCCTCTACGGGGTCCTGGAGGAGATGGGGATCGCCCGCGACGTGCTCGTGCTGGTCACCTCGGACCACGGAGAGGAGTTCTTCGAGCGGGGCTCCTGGGGGCACGCGCACACGCTCTACGACGAGCTCATGCGCGTGCCGCTGATCTTCGCGGGAGGCGGCGTGGCCCCGGGCCGCCGCCACGCCCTGCAGGTGCGCCACGTGGACGTGCTGCCCACCTTGCTGGAGGCGGCGGGGCTGAAGGGACCGCCTGGGCTGCCCGGCCGTTCCCTCTGGCCGCTGCTGACCGGCGGCGAGGAGGAACGGGAGGCCGGGGCGGTCCCCCGGCCCGCCTTCATGGAGACCTCGCGCTTCGACTCCAACCTCATCGGGGTGCGCCGCGACGGCTGGAAGGCGATCCTGGACCTGCAGGAGGAAGCGCGCCACCTCTACCATGTCGCCGCCGACCCGGGCGAGATCCGGGACCTGCGCGGCTCCGAGGCGGAGCGAGCGGAAGCCCTCCAGGCGGAGACGCTCTCGGCCGCCGCCGCCCTGGTCCCCGATCGCTGGCTGCTGCGCTGGTTCGGGCAGGGGGATGGGAGCCTGACCGGAGTGGTGGAGACCGACGGGGCCTTCGTCATGGCCCGTCCCCGGGGGGTCGGCGGCGAGGTGCGGCTGCAGGCAGGCGCGGGAGAGCTGGCCTACGAGCTTCCCCCTGGGGGGGTGCTGGAGATGGTGGTGCTGCCGGTGGACGCCAAGGTGACGGTGCGGCCGCCGTCCAGCGGCGGGAAGCCGATGGCCATCGCCCTGGGCCGCGAGGGGCGGCCGGCGCCCGCCGGGCCGGTGACGGCCTCGGCTCATGATGCAGAGGTGGTGACGGGCATCCCCACCCCGGTGCCACCGGCGGTGGCGTTCTGGCTGGAGCAGAGCCGGGGCGGCGGGGCGGTGGTGACGCTCACCGAGGACGAGATCCGCCGGCTGGAGTCGCTGGGCTACGTGATGCGGTAGCCCGATGTGCGGCGGCGGCCAGCGGGGGGAAGA
>JBFGDW010000126.1:0-9058 GCA_041580435.1 Candidatus Polarisedimenticolia bacterium
ATGTTAGGACCGGCCGGGGCCCCCGACAACGACGATTCCGGTATCGGCCTAGATCGCGGGGACCTGCGTGGAGGCGGTGGTCCGCACGGTGGTGTCCACGCCGTCGGGCAGCAACGCCTCCTCCCCCTTGCGGGAGGCGATGGCGGTGGCGATGCCGCCTCCCACCACGGCGCCCACGGCGGCGTCCTTGTCCTTCTTGCCGATGATCTTCCCCAGGACGGCGCCGCCCACGGTGCCGCCGGCGATGGTGCCGGCATCCTTGGCGGTGTCGCTCTTGGCGTAGGCCGCCACCGTCCCCTCCAGCGGGATTGTGGCGCCCGACGGCAGGGTGACCGAGGTGAAGATCACCGACACCATGGCCTGGCCCCCGAACCGCTTGGCGGGCTTGACCTCGTTGACCACGCCGCTCACCCGGCTGCCGGCCGGGATCACCCGCTGGCCGCCCACCATGACGTCCTGGGCCACCTGGGCCTCCACCGCCTGGTCCAGGGTGGCGGTGGCGCTGGTCAGCTCGCCCATGAGGTTCACGGTGAACTCGGTGCCGGCGGGCAGGGTGGCGGTGCTGGGGGCCGGGGCCGGGGCGGCCGCGGGCGCCGGCGCGGCAGCGGCGGGCTGGGGCGCCGGCCTGGGCGTCGTGGCGCGCGGCTTGGCAGCCGGGGCCGGAGCGGGGGCCGCCGGCGCGGGCTCGGGCGCCGCGGCGGTGTCGTAGCTGTCGCCGCTTCCGGTGTCGTAGGAGTCGGCGTAGCCGTCGGCGGGGGCCGCGGCGGGGGTGGTGGTGTCGCCGGTGGACTCAGGCGCCATGTCGCCGCCGCCGCAGGCGGCGGCTGCGGCCACCAGGGCCGCCGCGGCCAGCAGGCTCACGGCGCGGGCAGGAACGGAGCTGTTCGGTCGGGATTGCATGTCATGGACCTCCAGGGATCTGGCGGAGCTTCAGTCCGCCGCCGCCCTCTTTCCCGGGCGGTCTGAGTGGGGTGTGCCTCCCATCATGCTATCAGGATCCACCGCCGTGCGATTCCGGCCCCCCTCCTTGGCGGCGTACAGCGCCTCGTCGGCCGCCTGCACCAGCTCCTCCTCGCTGCGTATCCGCGCGTTGGCAGGGTAGGTGGCCACGCCGCAGGAGACGGTGAGCTTGAGAGGCGCCTCATCGGCGGTGAAGGTGCGCGCCGAGGTGGCCCGGCGCACGCGCTCGGCCACCGTGCGGGCCCGGACGGCGTCGGTGTGGGGCAGGAGCATGATGAACTCCTCGCCGCCGTAGCGCACCACCAGGTCGGTC
Source organism: Candidatus Polarisedimenticolia bacterium (assembly GCA_041580435.1). GTDB lineage: Bacteria > Acidobacteriota > Polarisedimenticolia > SMYD01 > SMYD01 > JBFGDW01. The sequence continues at coordinate 1,274 of JBFGDW010000126.1, forward strand.
TCCCGGGCCGTGTCGGTGAGGATGCGCCCGAACTCCTCCAGCACGCGGTCGCCGATGCGGTGGCCCAGGGTGTCGTTGACCGCCTTGAAGTGATCCAGGTCCAGCATGATGCACGACAGGGAGTTCTCGTAGCGCGCGGCCCGGCGGAACTCCTCGCCAATGCGCTCCTGGAGGTAGCGGTAGTTGTGGAGCTTGGTCTTCTCGTCGGTGATGCTGAGCTTCTTGAGGGCGCGATTGGCCTGGCGCAGGGCCCGGTTGGCCCGCTCCAGCTCGTCCCGCAGCTCCTTCTTCTTGAGCACGGCCTGCAGGCGTGTTTCCACCTCGATGAAGTCGAAGGGCTTGGTGACGTAGTCGTCGGCGCCGGCCTCGAAGCAGGCCACCTTGAAGCGGGTCTCCTTGCGGCCGGTGACGAAGATGATGGGCAGGGTGGCGGTGCGCTTGTCGGCGCGGAGGCGGCTGGCCACCCGGATGCCGTCCACGTCAGGGAGGGAGACGTCCAGCAGCGCCAGGTCCGGCCGGTCATCCACCGCCCGGGCCAGGGCCTCGGCGCCGGTGGATCCGGTGAGGACCTCGTACCCCTTGCGGCCCAGCCAGTCCGCCATGGTGGACACCGTGTCGGCGTCGTCGTCCACCACCAGGATCTTGGTCGCCTGGCTCAACTCCACCTCGCCGCGCCTTTCTGGCCGCCCATTCTAGTCCATCTGCCGGCGCAGGAAGGTGGGCACGTCCAGATCGTCGCTCTGGTGCAGCGTGCCGGCGTTCTCGGTGTAGCCGCTCCCGGGTACCTTGTCGTCGAAGCCGCCGAAGTCGAACAGCTTGCGGTTCCGCTGGAAGCTGGGGGTGTCGTGATCGATGTCGGCTCCGGCCGGCGGCGGGGCCTGGAAGAAGGCGCCCTCCTCGGGCAGGGACGCCTCGTCGTGGCGGAAGCCGGTGGCGATGACGGTGATCTTGACCTGGGTCTCCATCTTGTCGTCGATGACGGTGCCGAAGATGATCTCGGCATCCTCGGCGGCGGCCTGCTGGACGATGGTGGCCGCCTCGCTCACCTCGTACAGGGTCATGTCCCGGCCGCCGGTGATGTTGATGAGCACGCCCTTGGCGCCCTCGATGGAGCAGTCCTCGAGGAGCGGGCTGCTGATGGCCTTCTGGGCCGCCTCCACCGCCCGGTGCTCCCCGTCGGAGACTCCGGTCCCCATGAGGGCCATGCCCCGTCCGCTCATGATGGTCTTCACGTCGGCGAAGTCCAGGTTGATCTCGCCGGGGACGGTGATGAGGTCCGAGATTCCCTGCACCGCCTGGCGCAGGATGTCGTCGGCGGTGAGGAAGGCGTCGGTGAGGGTGGTGTTGCGCTCCACGGTGTGCAGCAGCTTCTCGTTGGGGATGGTGATGACCGTGTCCACGCACTCCCGCAGCTCGGCAAGGCCCTTCTCGGCCTGCTCCCGGCGGCGGCGCCCCTCGAAGGTGAACGGCTTGGTCACCACCGCCACCACCAGGGCCCCCAGCTCCGAGGCCAGGGAGGCGATGACCGGCGTGGCGCCGGTGCCGGTGCCGCCGCCCAGGCCGGTGGTGATGAACACCATGTCGGCCCCCTCGATGGCGGCGATGATCTTCTCCGAGTCCTCCAGGGCGGCCTGACGGCCGATCTCGGGATTGGCCCCGGCGCCCAGGCCCTTGGTGATCTTGGAGCCAAGCTGGAGCTTGAGGGCGGCCCGGGACTTGCGCAGGGCCTGGCCGTCGGTGTTGGCGGCGATGAAGTCCACCCCCTGGAGCTGGGTGGCGATCATCCGGTTGACGGCGTTGCTGCCGCCGCCGCCCACGCCGATGACCTTGATGTTGGCCCCGGTGGGAATGGACTCGTCGAAGAGGATCCCCGGCCGTTCCTTGGGGCTGCCGTTGGCCCCGTCGTCCATGACAATCATCGCGACTCTCTCCTTGGATCTTCCGCTCGCACGTCTTGTCATCAGAAATGCACTCCCAGCCAGTCACGGACCCGGCGGCCCATGTCGTGAAGGACGGATGCGGTCATCCCGGCGCGGCGGCGCCGGCCGCCGGCCCGGGTGCCGCAGGACAGGAGCCCCGCCGCGGTGGCGTAGACGGGGTTGCCGGACACATCCACCAGGCCCTGCACCTGCTCGGGCACGCCCCGGCGCACCGGCAGGTCCAGGGCCTTCTCGGCCACGGCGGTGAGGCCGTCCAGCAGGCTGCCGCCGCCGGTGAGGACCGCCCCGGAGCGCAGCACCTGGTCGTAGCCGCTGCGCCGCACGTCCTCGGCCACCAGGGTGAAGATCTCCTCGGCCCGGGGCTCCAGGATCTCGCACAGGACCCGCCGGGACAGCACCCGGCCCCGGCGGCCTCCCACGCTGGGCACCTCCAGCATCTCGTCGGCCTCCACCATGTCGGCGGTGGCGCAGCCGAACTTGAGCTTGATGCGCTCCGCGTCGGGGATGGGGGTGCGCAGCCCCACGGCGATGTCGTTGGTGAAGTTGTCGCCGCCGGCGGGCAGCACCGACGTGTGCCAGATGGCGTTCTTCTCGAACACCGCCACGTCGGTGGTGCCCCCCCCCACGTCGATGAGCAGGGCCCCCAGTTGCTTCTCGTCCGGGAGCAGGACCGATTCCGCCGACGCCAGCTGCCCCAGGATGACGTCGGCCACCTCGATCCCGGTGCGGTTGACGCAGGTGACGATGTTCTGGACCGTGGAGGCGGCGGCGGTGACCAGGTGGACGCTGGCCATGAGGCGTGATCCGGACATCCCCAGGGGCTGATCGATGCCGTTCTGCCCGTCCAGGGTGTACTCCTGGGGCAGGACGTGCAGGATCTCCCGGTCCGGCGGGATGGAGACCGCCCGGGCGGCCTCCAGCACCCGTTCCAGGTCGTCCTGGCTCACCTCGCCGTCCCGGCCCGAGACCACCACCGAGCCCCGGCTGTTGAAGGAGCGGATGTGGGCCCCGGCCACCGAGACGAAGGCCGACTCCATCTCCACCCCGGCCATGGCCTCCGCCTCCTGCACCGCGGCCCGCAGGGAGTTGCAGGCCGATTCCATGTTCACCAGGATCCCCTTGCGCATCCCCTTGCAGGGCTGGCTGCCGATGCCGATGAGGCGCGGTGCGCCGTCGGTGTCGGTCTCTCCGATGACGACGGTGACCTTGGTGGTGCCGATATCGATTCCCGCCACGTGTGCCGTTGGGTTAGCCATCTTCGCTCGTCTTCCTCGCCTGTTCTCCTGTTGGAGGGACGACCACCACCCGGCCGCGCCAGCGCAGGTCGATGGTCCGGACGTCGCCGCCCAGCCTGCCGCGGATGTCGTCGCGGACGGCCAGGTAGTGATCCAGGTTGCCGGTGATGTGATCGCGGCTCAGGAGCACCGGTGCCGGCTCATCGGTGAACCGGGCGGTGATCCGGTCGGGCCGCGAGAGATCCAGCTCGGCCAGCCGCGCCAGCAGGGCGGGATCGTGGGATCGGAGGGCCGCCAGTGCCTCAAGCCCGCCGCGGATGAGGGCGGAGCGCTCGCCGCCGGCCGCCGCCTCCAGCCCCGACAGCAGCGGCAGGTCCACCGCCCCCAGGCGCGGCTGCCAGGGGACGATGGGCTCGCCACCCCGGTCCACCAGGGTGAGGACCCCCTCCAGCACCGCCACGGCGGCGGGCTGCCGCTCCATGATGCGCGCCGCCAGCGTGTCGGGGAGCACGCGCCAGACCACGGCGTCGGCCACCCAGGGATCGGCCAGCAGCCGCCGGCGCACGCCCTCCAGGTCGGCGGCCACCAGGTTCTGCCCCTGGAGGGCGGCAAGGGCGTCGCGCCGCCGCTGGCCGTCGGCCTTCTCCACCCCCTCCAGGCGGATGTGATCCACCGCCAGCAGCGGCGTGGCCCGCAGCCAGCCCGCCGCGGCCTTGCCGCCCCAGGCCAGCGCCGCGAGGGTGGCGGCCACGGCCACGCCGGCCCACGCCCCCTGGCGCAGCAGCCGCCGCCGACGGCTCCGGCGCAGGAGCTGGTTGCGCCCGGGGCGCCGGAAGGTCGCCTGCGGCGCCTCCACCATGGCCGGGCCGGCCGGGGGCCTGCGGCTCATGATCCCTCCCCGCCGCGCAGGTGCTCCAGGAAGAGGCCGCCCACGCGGGTGATGGACCCGGCGCCTAGCGTCAGGACCAGGTCGCCCCGGCGCGTGGCGCCTGCCAGCGCCGCGGGGATCGTCTCCACCGCCCCGGGCGCCCGGCGCACGTCCGGGTGCCCGGCGGCGCGCAGGGCCGCCGCCACCGCATCGGCATCCACGCCGGGGAGAGGGTCCTCTCCGGCGGGGTAGATGTCGGTGACCATCACCACCGCCGCGTCGCCAAAGGAGGCGGCGAAGGCGTCCAGCAGATCCCGCACCCGGGTGAACCGGTGGGGCTGGAACACCGCCACGATGCGGCGGTCGAAGCCGGCCCGGGCAGCGGAGAGGGTGGCCTGGATCTCGGTGGGGTGGTGGCCGTAGTCGTCCACCACCAGGATGCCGCCCGCCTCCCCCTTGAGCTGGAAGCGGCGGTCGGCGCCGGCGAACGACTGCAGGGCCTCGGCGATGGCGGAGAACTCCACGTCGCACTCCAGGCCCACCGCCACCGCCGCCAGGGCGTTGACCACCTGGTGCCGGCCAGGGGCGCTGAGGGTGAGCGGGCCCAGGGCCCCGTCGCGGGTGTGCACCACGAACCGGCTCTGGAAATCGCTGAACTCCAGCGCGTCGGCCCGCAGGTCGGCCTCGCTGGACAGGCCGTAGGTGACGATGCGGCGGGTCAGGCGCGGCAGCAGGGCCCGCACCCGGGGACAGTCCACGCACGCCACCACCTGCCCGTAGAACGGCACCGTGTTGGCGAAGCGTACGAACGCCTCCTCCAGGGCCTCCATGTCGCCGTAGTGGTCCAGGTGCTCCCGGTCCACGTTGGTGATCACGGCCACCTTGGGGCGCAGGAGGAGGAACGAGCCGTCGGACTCGTCGGCCTCGGCCACCATGAGCTCGCCCCGGCCCAGCTTGGCCGACGACCCCAGGATGTTGAGGCGCCCGCCAATGACGATGGTGGGGTCCAGGCCGGCCAGGTGGAGCACCTGGGCCACCATGGAGGTCACCGACGTCTTGCCGTGGGTGCCGGCCACGGCGATCCCCGACTTCATGCGCATGAGCTCGGCCAGCATCTCGGCCCGGGGGATGACCGGGATGCCCAGTCGCCGCGCCTCCATGACTTCGGGGTTGGAGGGGCGCACCGCGGTGGAGGCCACCACCACGTCGGCCTCGCGGACGTGCTCGGGAGCGTGGCCGATGTGGATGGTGCCGCCCAGGGTGCGCAGGCGGCTGACGGCGTCGCTCTCGGACAGGTCCGAGCCGGTGACGGTGTAGCGCAGGTTGAGCAGGACCTCGGCGATGCCGGACATGCCCGAGCCGCCGATCCCCACCAGGTGGATGCGCTTCGCCCGTCCGAACCTCACGCGGGCCTCCCGTTGCCGGCGGCGGCGCGCCGCGTGCCCAGGTCGTACAGCTCCAGCACCAGGTCGGCCACGGCGGCGGCGGCGCCGGGGGAGCCCAGGCCGCGGGCGGCGTCCTCCATCCGGGCCCGCCGGCCCGGATCCCGGAGCAGCTCCAGCACCACCGTGGCCAGGGCGCCGCCACCGGCCTCGGATTCACGCAGCAGCACCGCGGCGCCGCAGCCGGCCATGGCCCGGGCGTTCTCCTCCTGGTGGCCGCCCGTGGCGTGGGGCAAGGGGAGCATGACGGCGGCGCGCCCCGCCGCCGACAGCTCGGCCACGGTGGTGGCGCCGGCCCGGCACACCACCAGGTCGGCGCCGGCGTACGCGGCGGCCATGTCGTCGATGTAGGCCACCACGTGGGCCTCCAGCCCGGCGGCCCGGTAGGCGGCGGTCACCCGCTCCACGTCGGCGGCGCCGGTCTGGTGCAGGATCTCCAGGTCGTGGCCGGCGGCGGCCAGGGCGGGGAGCGACGCCATCACCGCGTCGTTGAGGCCGCGGGCGCCACGGCTGCCGCCGAACACCAGCAGCCGCCAGCGGCCGGCCACCCGCTGGTCGGGGATGCGGGTCACGGCGGCCCGCACCGGGTTGCCGGTGACCACCACCCGCCCGGGCAACCGCCGGGCGGTGGTCTCGAACGCCACCGCCACCCGGTCCACCAGCGGCGCCAGGATCCGGTTGGTGGCGCCGGGCTGGGCGTTCTCCTCCAGGATGAGGGTGCGGCGCCGGGCCAGCCGGGCCCCCAGCACCAGCGGACCGGAGGCGTAACCGCCCACCCCCATGACCACCCTGGCCCGCTCGCCCATCACGATGCCCACCGACTGGACCAGCCCCACCGGCACCAGCAGGGCGTTGGCCACGCGCACCGGCCAGGACTTCCCCAGGATGCCGCCGGCCCGGATGAAGCGCAGCCGGTAGCCCGCCTCCGGGACCAGGCGCGCCTCCAGGCCGGCCCGGGTGCCGGCGAAGACCACCGGGAGGGACGGCCGCCGGCGGCGCAGCTCGTCGGCCACGGCCAGTCCGGGGTAGACGTGACCCCCGGTGCCGCCGCCGGCGATGAGCACGCAGTGGTCTGCCATGATCCGTCCATCCCGTCTAGCTGGCGTGCTGGGAGACGTTGAGGGCCAGTCCCGCCGCCAGCAAGCTGATGAGGAGGGACGACCCGCCGTAGGAGACGAACGGCAGCGGCAGCCCCTTGGTGGGGAGCAAACCCAGCACCACGCCCATGTTCAGAAAGGCCTGCAGCACCAGCGACAGGGTGATCCCCGCCGCCAGGTAGGCGCCGAAGGGGTCCGGGGCCCGCAGCGCCACCCGCACGCCCCGCCACAGCAGGATGAGGAACGCCGCCACCAGCGCCATGCATCCCAGGAAGCCCAGCTCCTCGCCCACCACGGCGAAGATGAAGTCGGTGTGGGCCGCCGGGAGGAAGAACAGCTTCTGGGACGACTCGCCCAGCCCGGCCCCGTGCACGCCGCCGGCCCCCACGGCGATGAGGGACTGGTTCACCTGGAAGTTCTGGCCCAGCGGGTCGGCCTCCGGGTTGAGGAAGGCCACGATGCGGCGCCAGCGGTAGTCGGCGCGCAGGGCCAGCCCCAGCATGAGGGCCCCCCCGCCGACCGCCAGGGTCCCCAGGTAGCGTGGCGGCACGCCGGCGATGAAGAAGAGGCAGAAGGCGATGAGGAGGACCGAGGCGGCGGTGCCGAAGTCGGGCTGCAGGTAGATGAGGCCGGCGTAGAGCGCCAGGAGGGCCAGGCAGCGCGCCAGCACCGGCCGCACCTGATCCAGGCGATCCCCCTTGCGCACCAGGAGATCGGCCAGGTAGATGAGCAGCGCCAGCTTGGTGAGCTCCGACGGCTGGAACGAGAACCCCCCGAAGTTGAGCCAGCGCTGGTTTCCACCCAGCAGCACCAGGAGCAGGAGCACGGCGCACACCGCCAGCAGGCCGAAGACCACCAGCGGGTGGCGCAGCCGGCGGTAGTCGAAGCGGGTGGCCGCGAACAGCAGCCCCAGGCCCAGCACCGTGGCCACCGCCTGCTTGAACAGGAAGCCGGTGAAGCTCCCCGAGGCGCGCACCGACACCACCGCCGAGGCCGAGAAGACCATCATGAGGCCGAACAGGGTCAGGAGCAGCACGGTGGCCATCATCCACCGGTCCATGGAGAGCCTACGGGCCATGCCCCTCCTCCTGGACGCGGCGCGCCACCAGCCGCCGGAAATGCTCCCCACGCTCCTCGAAGTTGCGGTAGGCGTCGAAGGAGGCGCACGCCGGCGCCAGCAGCACCGTGTCGCCGCGACGGGCG
>JBFGDW010000127.1:0-9027 GCA_041580435.1 Candidatus Polarisedimenticolia bacterium
CCCCGGCGGGCGGCCCGGGCCGCCCCGGCGCGCTGATCATCGGTCTTGACGCACCCCTTGAGACTGACGATGCACTCCTCGGTGTCCACGTTGATCCGGAACGCCGCCAGGCCCTCCTCGGCGGCGATGAGGGACTTCACCTCGGCGGTGATGAGGGCGTCGGGGCACTTGTCCACGCCGTCGCCCCCTTCCTCCTTGCCGTCCTTGCTGCCTGCCGGGCAGCGGCCCAGCCGGCTGCGGACGTCGCGGACCTTCTTGACCTTGCCGGCAATCTCCACCGCCCGGGCTGCCTGCTCGTCGGTGCCCACGCAGCCCACCAGGGTGACCACGCACTGCTCCGTGTCCACGTTGATCTTGAACACCCCCAGGCCGCGATCCCCGAACAGGCGCGACTTCACCTTGGCGGTGATCCAGGCGTCGGGGCAGTCATCGGCCCGGGCGGGGGCGGCGGACCAGACCGCGAGAAGGAGGGCGGCCAGGGCCAGGATGGCGGCGGGGAGCAGGACGCGGGCGGGCGGCGGCATGGGGGGCATGGCGGCGGCTCCTTTCGCCACAGACCTTAGCCGCGCGCCGCGGCCCGCGCAACGGGCGGAGGGTGGCTCGCTCCGCGCGCCGGGCCGCGCTACGCTTGCCCACCGTGGCCAGCACGCTGCAGCGCCTCGTCACCGCCACCCGCCACTCGTGCCGCGGGCTGGCCGCGGCCTGGCGCGGCGAGCAGGCGTTCCGGGAGGAGGTGGTCCTCACCGCCATCCTGACGCCGGTGGCCTTCTGGCTGGGGGAGGGGGGCGCGGAGCGGGCCGTGCTGGCGGGAAGCCTCTTCCTGGTCCTCATCACCGAGCTGCTCAACTCCGCCCTGGAGGCGGCGGTGGACCGGATCGGCCCCGAGCGCCACCCCCTGGCCGGGCGGGCCAAGGACATGGCCTCGGCGGCGGTGTTCGTGGCGCTGCTGCTGGCCGGCCTGGTCTGGGGCGCCGTCCTGCTGGGCTGAGCCGGGCCCGGGACGGCGGCGCGCCCATCCCGGCCCGGTGCTAGATTCGTGGCGTGCGCGGCACCGTCCTGTTCCTCCTGGGGATCCTCCTGGCCCTGGCCCTGGCGGCCGGCGTGGTCCTCATGGTGCGCGTCCCCGCGGCGCCGGACGGCCGTGCCGGCCTGGATGCCGCCATGGAGGAGGTGGAGGAGCCCACCGAGGCGTTCGCCAACGCCCTGCACGACTGCTCCCTGGCCATCGTCCGGGAGGACGGCCCGGGACGGGAGGCCTGCTTCGCGCCCCTCGTGGAAGCCGATCTCTTCCCCACCGAGCCCGGGGTGCTGGCGCCGGGGCCGCGCTGGCTCGCCCGCCACCTCTGGAAGCAGTCCCATGAGGTGGTCTCCCGGGAGCGCCAGGAGCTGCTGGCCAGCCTGGACGGCTTCCTGGCCCACTTCCGCCAGGTGGAGGACATGCGCCTCAAGCTCAAGAACTCGGCCCGCGAGCCGGGCGGAGAGGTGCGCGGCGACCTCAAGTTCTGGCTGGTGGGCCGGGACGCCGACGGGCGCCGGGAGTGGGTGCACGGCACGGCGAAGATCGCCGGACGCCCGGCCGGGGAGGACGGCTGGGAGATCACCGCGCTGGACCTGGGAGAGATCGACGCGCTGGTGGCGGAGCGGGACCTGTTCAGCGAGGTGGCAGGCGAGGCGGGCCTGGAGGCGGTGGACCCGCCGGTGCTGGAGCACCCCACCCTGGGGCTGGCGGCCTACGGCGCCGCCGCCGGCGACGTGGACGGCGACGGCCTCCTGGACCTGCTCAGCACCGGCCAGGATGGCAACGCCCTCTACCTGAACCGGGGCGACGGGACGTTCCAGGATGTGGCGGCCGCCGCCTTCATCAAGACCCTGCCGCAGCCGGCCACGGCGCCTCTCTTCCTTGACATGGACAACGACGGCGACCTGGACCTGTTCCTGTCGGCCCACGGCGAGCAGATGCTGTTCGAGAACCGGCGGATCCCCGAGGGGCGGCTCGCGTTCCGTGACGTCTCCCGGGCCGCCGGCGTGGCCCGCCACGCCGTGGGGTTCTCCGCCGTGGCCGGCGACGTGAACCGGGACGGGCTGCCGGACATCTACGTCACCTCCTACAACAACTACGGCCCGGTGCTGCCCGACCGCTGGGAGGCGGCCACCAACGGGCTGCCCAACCTGCTGTTCATCAACAAGGGGGGCGGCGTGTTCCAGGAGGAGGCGGCCGCCTGGGGGGTGGACGACGCCCGCTGGAGCTACGCCGCGGCCTTCGCCGACGTGGACGGCGACGGCCTGCTGGACCTGTACGTGGCCAACGACTTCGGCGGCGGCAACGCCCTGTACATGAACCGCGGTGATCGTTTCGAGGACGAGGCCGCCGCCCGGGGAGTGCAGGACAACGGCTACGCCATGGGGGTCAGCTTCGGCGATCCCGATGGCGACGGCGATCTGGACCTGCACGTGACCAAGATGTCCTCCACCGCCGGGCGCCGGATCCTGGCCCGGCTGGGGAACGCCGAGCTGCCGTCCCGGGACCGCCTGGCCGAGCTGGCGGCGGGCAACTCGCTGTACCAGAACCTGGGAGACGGGCTGTTCCGGGACATCAGCAGCGAGGCCGGGCCCTTCCCGGCCGGCTGGGCCTGGGGGGGCGGCTTCGTGGACCTGGACAACGACGGGCTGGAGGACCTGCACACGCCCAACGGCTTCCTGTCGGGGCCGTCCCTCAAGGACACGTGAAGCCTCTTCTGGCGCCAGGTCGTGGCGTCCCAGGGCGAGTCACCGAGACTGTCCGAGCCCGCCGCCCCCGGCAGCGCCAGGGATTTCGTGCGCCGCCAGGGGGAGATGCTGGCGGCCGGCTTCTCCTTCAGCGGCTTCGAGCGCGACCTGGTGGCCCTGAACCTGGGGGACGGGCGCTTCCTGGACATCTCCGGTGTGTCGGGCGCCGACAGCGTGGGCGACGGCCGCGCCGCCGTCTACGCGGACCTGGACAACGACGGCGATGCCGACATCTTCCTGCGCTCCATGCACGGCCGCGCCCACCTGCTGTTTCGCAACGAGGTGGGCCACGAGGCCGGCTTCCTGCGCATCACCCTGGAGGGGCGCGACAGCGGCCGCGACGCTTTCGGTGCCGTGGTGCGGGTGCACCTCCCCGGCCGGACCCTCACCCGGATGAAGAGCGGCGGCGCCGGCTTCGTCTCCCAGGGGGACCCCCGGCTGCTGTTCGGGCTGGGGAGCGCGCAGGCCGCCGAGGGGATCGAGGTCCGCTGGCCCTCGGGCCGGACCCAGCGCTTCCCCGGGGCGCCGGCGGGGGCATCGCTGCTCCTGGTGGAGGGGGAGGAGCGGGCGCGCCCGGTGGCCGAGCGCCGCTTCAGCCTGCCGGCGCCGCTCTCTTCCGCCGGGCGGCTCTGGCGCCAGCTCAACGTGGCGGCGGGGGACGCGGTGCCCGATCTCCCGGTGACCGACCTGCAGGGGAGAACCCTCTCCCTGGCCTCCCTGGTGCCGGCCGGCCGGCCGGCGGTGATCAACTTCTGGGCCACCTGGTGCGTTCCCTGCCGCCGGGAGATGCCCGAGCTGGAGGCGCTGCACGCGGGCGGGGGGCTGACGGTCATCGGCGTCAGCCTGGACCGGCCCGGGGATCGGGGGCGGATCCCGGCATTCCTGGAGGGGCTGGCCATCACCTACCCGGTGGTCCACCTGCCGGAGGAGCGGCGGGAGGCGCTCTTCGCCGGTGACAGCGTCCCCATCCCGCTGTCGCTGCTGGTGGGGCGGGATGGCCGGCTGATGGGGGTGGTGGCGGGCTGGTCGGCGGCGACCCGCAGGGAGCTCGGCCGCCTGGCGGGCGGCTCCTGAAACGCGGCCTCGCCGCAGCGCCGCTGCCGCTGGTCCTGCTGGCGGCGCTCCTGGGCCAGGCGGTGATCATCGAGGTGCTGCTCCACGGCGGGCCGCGCCTGGCCAGCAAGCTTCCCCTGGCGGCCCTGCTCGCCCTGGCCCTCTGGCCCCGGCGAAAGGGGGCGTGAGGTGGCCGGCGGCCTGCACCTGTACATGGAGCTGGCGATCCTGGCCTGCTTCCTGGCCAGCGCCGCCCACGCCCTGAGGCAGCGGGGCGGCGAGGGGGCGCTCTTCTTCGGCTCCCTGCTCTACCTGGGGTTCGTCCGGGAGAACGTGGTGGCGCTGCGGGAGATCCTTTACGGCTTCGCGCCGCTGTCCCTCATGCTGGGCCGGGCGCCGCTCATCGCCGCCATCATCTGGGGGTTCAGCATCGATGCGGCGCTTTGCTGGGTGCGGGCCCTGCCGGGGACGCGCCGGCGGCCGGACCGCATCACCACGGCGCGGCTGGGTCTGGCGGGACTGTTCATGATGGCCCTGGCCTGCTTCTACGAGCCGTTCCTGGCGCTGGAGGAGATGGCCCGCTGGGAGGCGGGCACCCGGACGACCCTGGGGGTGCCGTGGATCGCCCTGGTTGGCTACCCGGCGCTGGCGGTCCCGTTCCTGGCGCTGTGGGAGGGGATCCGCCAGCGCGTGCCCGCTTTCGGGCGGCGCGTGCCTGTCCTGGCGGCGGCCCTCACCCTGCTGGCCGCGGCCCACGCCCTGGGGCTGCATGCCCTCAAGGCGTCCCTGGGCTGGTAGGAGCGTCCTTCGGCTGGCCGGGGTGCCGCTCCCTCAGGGGGAGCAGGTCACGGGCAGCCCCGCCAGGAACTCATCGCTGTAGCGGGTGCGCGTGCCCACCTCGGTCAGCTCCACCAGGCGCCCCTCCCGGGCGGCCCGCACCCGGACCAGCTCCAGGATGGAGGGGAAGAGCCGGAATGACTCGCGTCCCACCTCGCCGGCCTTCAGCGCGATGCGGTCCTGCACGGTGGTGGCGTGGGCGTCGGTCCCGTCCTCCACCCTGAGGACGTAGTCGATGGCGCCGGGCAGCCCGCGGAAGACATGGAGGCCCGCCGCGTCGGTGCGAGCGTGCAGGTGAATGCCGGCATCGCGGCTGCTCAGCTGGACCAAGGCATCCGCCAGCGGCGCGCCGTCGTGGCCCAGGACGCGGGCTTCCAGGGTTGCGCTCAGGCCCGGCGCCGGCGCCAGCAGCCACGCGGCGGCCAGGGCGGCCATGAGCAGGAGGGGACGAGGACGTCTCACCATGCGCGCTCCCTGCGCCGAGTCTAACACGGCAGCGGCGGTAGCGCGGGTGGTTCTTCTTGACGGCGCCGGCGGGCAGCGGCTAGGCTCACGCCGCCCGGGCGGGACCGGGCACGGCGTCCGGGTGCTCCTCTTGGCGGATCAGCAGCAGACACTCTTCGGCATGGGCGGATCGAAACCGAAGCGGCGCACGGCGCGCGCCGCCGAGCCCAAGCCGGCCGGGTCCGCCTCCCGCCGCCGCTCCCCGGCCCCGCGGCGGGCGACGGCCCGCAAGGCCGCCTCCGGCGACACCAAGGCCCACCAGCTCGCCGCCAAGGCCCGCGAGATCTCGGTCAGCGAGTTCTTCGCCAAGAACCGCCACCTGCTGGGGTTCGACAGCAAGCGCAAGGCGCTCCTGTCCACGGTGAAGGAGGCCGTGGACAACGCCCTGGATGCCTGCGAGGAGGCGGAGATCCTCCCGGACATCACCGTGAAGCTGGAGACAGTGGCGGGCCACGACGACCGCTACCGGGTCACCGTCTCCGACAACGGCCCGGGCATCCTGCCGGACCAGATCGATCTGGTCTTTGCCAAGCTGCTGTATGGCAGCAAGTTCCACCGCCTGCGCCAGAGCCGGGGCCAGCAGGGGATCGGCATCTCGGCGGCGGGCATGTACGGCCAGCTCACCACCGGGCATCCCACCATCATCCGCTCGCGGATCAGCGCCCGGCATGCGGCGGTGGAGGTGGGGGTGCGCATCGACACGGTGAAGAACGTCCCGGTGCGCACCAACCAGAAGGCCCTGGACTGGGACCGGCCCCACGGCACCGAGGTGAGCATCGAGCTAATGGGGAAGTACCAGAAGGGGAAGGGGAGCGTGGACGAGTACCTGGCCCAGACGGCGGTGGCCAACCCCCACGTGCGCATGGTCTATCAGACCCCCGACGGCGCCGAGCCGGTGGTGTTCGAGCGCGGCACCATGGAGCTGCCCAGGGCGCCCCGGGAGATCAAGCCGCACCCCTACGGCGTGGAGCTGGGCCTGCTCATGAAGATGATGAAGTCCACCCGCAGCACCCGGCTGGGGCCCTTCCTCCAGCACGACTTCTCCCGGGTGTCGGCCAAGGTGGCGCGGGAGATCTGCGATGCCGCCGGCCTGGCGCCCAGCGCCCGGGTCAAATCCCTGGAGCACAAGTCGGCGGAGGCCCTCCACAAGGCCATCTCCAAGGTGAAGATCATGAACCCGCCCACCGACTGCCTCTCGCCCATCGGCGAGGAGCTGATCCAGAAGGGGCTGGCCAAGGAGATCGGCGAGGCCGAGTTCTTCGTGAGCCGCACCCGGGCGCCGGCGGTGTACCGGGGCAACCCCTTCCAGGTGGAGGTGGGCATGGCCCTGGGCGGGGATCTCCCCGCCGAGGACTCGGTGCGGCTCATGCGCTTCGCCAACCGGGTGCCCCTCCAGTACCAGCAGGGGGCCTGCGCCATCACCAGGGCGGTCACCAGCATCGACTGGAAGGGCTACAACCTCCAGCACCCCAGGGGGGCACTGCCCGTGGGGCCGGTCATCATCATGGTCCACGTGGCCTCGGCCTGGGTGCCGTTCACCTCCGAGTCCAAGGAGGCGGTGGCGTCCTACCCGGAGATCCTCAAGGAGCTGCGCCTGGCCCTGCAGGACTGCGGCCGGCAGATGCAGAAGTTCCTGCGCCGGCGCCAGCGGGTGGCCGACGAGATGAAGAAGCGTTCCTACATCGACAAGTACATCCCTCACATCGGGCAGGCCTTGCGGGATATCCTGGAGCTGGACGGCAAGAAGACCGACCAGCTGGTGGCCCAGCTCAGGGACACCCTGGAGCGGAGCCGCAAGCTATGAGCCCTGCGCCGCGCAAGAAGGCCGCCGGGCGCGCCCGCCGCGCCCGCGTCACCGACGCCACCGACAAGCGCACCATCGGCTGCATCGACGGGACTGCCCGGGACCTCTACAAGAAGATCCTGGATGAGGCCAAGCCCGAGCTCAAGACCCCGGTGCGTTCCCTGTCCAACGTGCGCTTCGACCCCAAGGTGGGCTACCTGGAGATCGGCAAGTCCCGCAAGGTGCGCACCCTGACGGTGAACACGGTCAAGGCGTTCGCCCAGACCCTGAAGATGATGCACCTGTCCAAGGACATGATCGCCCAGGACACCTTCGCCACCAAGAGGGAGGCGTACTACGTCTCCAAGAACTGGGACGAGGCCCGCTTCCAGGAGCAGACCGAGTCGGACACGGTCATGGACGACATCGAGGCCATGTTCAGCCTGGAGGGAGTCTCCCGGGAGCAGCTCCGCTTCTACCCGGAGGAGCACGGCGGCGCGGTGGCGGGGCACCTCATCGTGGTGGACCGCGACCCGGTGAGCGGCAAGCCCATCGAGATCGACTGCACCAAGTTCGGCACCGGCGCCTACACCATCCCCCACTCGGTGGAGCACCTGGAGTTCAAGACGAAGGCCAAGTTCATCCTGGCCATCGAGACGGGCGGCATGTTCCAGCGCCTCCAGAGCCACGGCTACTGGGATTCGGCCAACTGCGTCATCGTCTCCATGGGCGGCGTCCCCACCCGGGCCACGCGCCGCTTCATCCGCCTGCTGGCCGAGGCCAGGAAGATCCCGGTCTACGCCTTCGTGGACTGCGATCCCTACGGCATCTCCAACATCTACCGCACCCTCAAGGTGGGCTCGGGGAACACCGCCCACCTGAACCGATTCTTCTGTGCTCCCCAGGCCCGCTACCTGGGGGTGACCCCGGACGACATCGAGCGCTACAAGCTCCCCACCCATCCGCTCCTGGACGTGGACGTGAAGCGGGCCAAGGACGCCCTCAAGAACGACCCCTTCTTCCAGCACTCCAAGCCGTGGCGCAAGGCCATCGAGAAGCTCATCAAGATGGGGGTGCGCGCCGAGCAGCAGGCCTTGGCCAAGTGGGGCCTGAACTACGTCATCGACGACTACCTACCGGCCAAGCTCAGGGACACCCGGAGCTTCCTGCCCTAGGCGACAGGTGCTGGCTAGGGTGGCGAGGTCGAGCAGGCTGCGACGGAGCGGGGAAGACAACTCACGAGACCAAGCGGCCGTTCAGTTCCATCGCTCGTCAGTCCGAAGGACCCCTCGCGACTTGCATTTCGTGGCGCGACCAGGTAGTAGCGCATGCCATCTCCAGGGGCTACCGTGAATGCTGTCACCCCGCCCGTGCTACAGGCAATCGGGGCATGGCTGCCAAAATCCCCGATGACGCCCTCGTAGACGACGTAGTCTACGTCAGAGGACAGGCACGACGCGGACCAGGAGAGCAGAATACTGTCGCCACTCGGATCATAGGGCGAAACCCGCAGCATCGGCCCCGGGTCTCCGAAGCCGCCGGGTACGGTGGCCGACGGTAGGCCGGCGGGTAGGGCGCTCAGTCCAGATAGTTGCGCGGAGGGTGGCCAAGACAGATCCTGCTCGAACAGCGAGAGCCCAGAGGTCTCCCAGCGTACCCACTGCCCTGGCAGGTAGCGTGTTGCGCCGATTCGTGTGGGGACGTCAAATGTGACAAGGAGCGTGCCCGCGGAGTCCTCTGCCGCTGCCGTGATGTTGGAGCTAGGCGGAATGCCTGAGTTGGTTCCATCTCGATAGAGTGTCAAGCTCCCGTTCAGGATAACCAGGTCCGCAGGCAGGAAGTGGCTCAGGCCGATTCTCACCGGGACGTCAAATGACAGGACGAGATCGTTGCTCGAACTCAGGAAAAGGGCATCGATCCCCGCCGAGGCCGGCAAGCCCAGCGACTTCAATGATGCGAACTGGGAATAGACGCCCGCCGAGTAGGCCACAACGTCCCGGGTCCCGTAAGTCACGCCATCGAGTTCGACTGGGGATGACGGAACAAACAGGTAGTTGCCGATATCGATGACATCAAGGGCGCCG
>JBFGDW010000128.1:0-8976 GCA_041580435.1 Candidatus Polarisedimenticolia bacterium
CGCCCCGCCCACCCCTCAAGAGAGCCGGCGGCCCTGGGCAACGGCCAGCGCCGGGATCAGCTCGGCGAACGAGTCCAGCAGCCGGTCGGCACCAGCGCCCGCCAGCTCCTCCCGGGTGGAGCTCCCCGTGGGCACCACCCATACCGGGACCCCGGCGCGCCGTGCCGTCTCCACGTCCACGGGCATGTCCCCCACGTACAGCCCCTCCCCCGGGGAGGCCCCCAGGTCCCGCAGCACGCGCCGCAGCATGGCCGGGTGGGGCTTGGCAGGCAGGCCGGGGCCCGGACCGGCCACCGCCGTCACCGGCGGCGCCAGCCTCAGGGCCACCAGGATGCGCCGGGCGAACGCCTCCGGCTTGTTGGTGGCCACGCCCAGGCGCAGGCCCGCGGCCGCCAGGGCGCCCAGGGTCCCTGGAACCCCCGGCAGGGCCGTGGTGCGCGCCTCACAGATCTGGTCGTAACGCTCCCGGAAGAGCCGCACGGCCTCCGGTGCGCGCTCCGGGCCCACCGCATCCTCCATGAGGGACTCCAGGCCGTGACCCACCATGCGGCGCACCGCCGCCTCGGGCAGGGGCGGCTCGCCCAGGGAGGTGCGGGCGTGGTTGAAGCACTCGGCGATGGCGCCGTAGGAGTCCACCAGGGTCCCGTCCAGGTCGAAGACCACGGCGCGCGGGTTCGGACGCATCCGCCGACCATACCACCGCGCCACTCCCGCAACTTGCCGCGGCCGCACTCGCGTGTTATAAGGCCACGCTCCAGCGGCCGCGCCGGCCGCGCCCGCCCGGGAGAGCCGCATGACCCAGTCCGTCAGCCGAGGCGATGGCAACCCTCCGGCCGCCTCCCTCCCGGCCGAGGCGTTCCAGGCCCAGGAGACCGTTCTGCCCAACGGCCTGCGGCTGCTCGTCCTGGAGGATCACGCCGCCCCGGTGGTCTCCTTCCAGGTCCATCTGGCCGCCGGCTCCCGCAACGAGCGTCCGGGGATCACCGGCATCTCCCACCTGTTCGAGCACATGATGTTCAAGGGGACGCCGCGCCATGGGCCCGAGGAGTTTGCCCGGGTCCTGCAGGCGCAAGGCGGGCAGGTGAACGCCTTCACCACCGAGGACAGCACCTGTTACTACGAGAACCTCCCGGCCCACGCCCTGGGCCTTGCCATCGAGCTGGAGGCGGACCGGCAGGCGAACCTCCTCCTCACCGAGGCGAACCTGGCCTCGGAGCGGGAGGTGGTGCGCAACGAGCGCCTGGTGCGCACCGTGAACACGCCTTACGGCCTGGCCCGTGAGCAGCTCCTGGGACTGGCCTACCAGCAACACCCGTACCGCTGGCCGGTGGTGGGCTGGGACGCGGATCTGGTGGCCCTGAGGCTGGAGGACTGCCGGGCCTACTTCGAGACGTACTACGCCGCGGGCAATACCACCCTGGTGGCGGCCGGGGATCTGGACCCGGCCCGGGTCCGGGAGCAGGTGGAGGAGGCGTACGGCTCCCTCCCCTCCCGGCCGGAGCCGCCGCCGGTGGTGGCCGTGGAGCCGCCTCAGCACGGGGAGCGGCGTGGCGTGCATCGCAAGGACCTGCAGGCGCCGGCCCTCTTTGCCGCCTTCCACGCTCCCGCCGCCCGCCATGACGATACGGCTCCCCTCCTGGTGCTGGCCGCCGTCCTGAGCGGGGGCCGCTCCTCCCGCTTTCACCGCCGGTTCGTGCGCACCGGGCGCGCCGGCGCCGTCCACGCCGACCTGGGTTCCAGCTTCCTGAACCGTGACCCCAGCCTGTTTCACATGAATGCCGTGGCCAACCCGGGCGATGACCTGGAGCGCCTGGAGGCGGAGATCTGGGAGGAGGTGGACCGGCTCCAGCAGCAGGGGGTCCAGCCCGATGAGGTGCGCCGGGCCGCGCGCCAGATCCTGGCCGATCTGATCCTCCGGGCGCAGACCTGCTTCTACCGCGGACTGCAGCTGGGTCTGTACCAGATCCGCGCCGGCGACTGGCGCTTTCCGGCCCGGTTCGCCGGCGCGGTGGGCCGGGTCACCGCCGCCGACGTGGATCGCGTCGCCCGTGTCTACCTGAGCGCCGACAACCGCACGGTGGTGAGCGTGCTGCCGGAGCCGGCGTGAGCCGGCCGCGCCGCTCCCGCGTGCGCACGCCGCCCCACCGGCGGAGCCGGCTGAGCGGAGGGCTGGGCCTCCTCGCGGTGGGGGGCGCGCCGCTGCCCGCCGTTGCGGCCAGTCTGCTGGTGCGCGGCGGCGGTGGCGCCGCCGATCCTCAGGGGCGGGGGGGCCTGGCCGCCCTCACCGCAGCGCTCCTGGACAAGGGCTCCCGCCGGCGCGGCGCCGAGGCCCTGGCGGTGGCCGTGGACGACCTGGGGGCCACCTGCTCGGCCGCCGCGGGCTGGGACAGCGCCTCCGTCACGCTCCTGGGCCTGGCCGGGGATCTCCCGCGCTTGCTGGAGCTGCTGGCGGAGATCGCCCTGGAGCCAGCCTTCCCGCCCGATGAGTTCGCCATCCTCAGGGATCGCCGGCTGCACGCCCTGGCCCGCAGCCTGGACCACGCCGCCACCATGGCCGACTGGACCTTCGTGCACCACCTGTTCGCCGGCGGGCCCTACGGCCGGCCCCTGGCCGGCACCGCCGCCAGCGTGGCCGCACTCGGGGTCAGCGAGGTGGAGGCGTTCCACCAGGCCCGGTTCGCGCCGGCGGAGTCGGTCCTGGCGGTGGCGGGTCAGCTGGACGGAGAGGAGGCGGCACGCCAGGCGGAGCGAGTTCTGGGCGGCTGGTCGGCGCCGTCCGCCGCCCCTGTGCCGGTGGCCGACGCCCTGGCCCACGCCGGCCGCCGGGTGGTCCTGGTGGACCGGCCGGACCTGAGCCAGGCCCAGATCCGCTGGGGCCACCCAGGGCTGCGCCGCGCCGATCCCCGCTTCGACGCCGCCGAGCTCATCAATGACCCGCTGGGCGGCGGCGGCTTCTCCTCGCGGCTGCTGCAGGAGATCCGCTCCCGCCAGGGGCTCACCTACGGCGTGCACAGCAGCTTCGACGGTCGCCTCCACGGCGGCGCCTTCCTCATCTCCACCTACACCCCCACGGGTAGCGTCGCCCAGGTGCTGGGCGAGATCGATGGCATCGTGGAGGCCTACCGGGACCATGGGCCCACCGCAGCCGAGCTGGACGCGGCGAAGGATCGCTTCCTGGGCGGTTATCCCCTGCGCTTCGAGACCCCCGCCCAGGTGGCCGGCCAGCTCCTGGAGCTGGACCTGTACGGCCTGCCGGCGGACGGGCTGGAGACCTACCAGGACCGGCTCGAGGGAGTGAGCCTGTCCGCGGCCGCCGCCCTGGCCGGTGAGCTGCTGCACCCCGAGGATGCCCTGGTGGTCGTGGTGGGGGACGCCGCGGCCCTGGAGAAGGAACTGGATCGCTTCGGGCCGCTGCAGCGGTTCGATGCCCGCCGGGCCTTCGGCGTCAGGGGCTGAGGGACTCAGCGCCCGAACAGGCGCCGCCAGAAGCTGCGCCGCTCGTGCAGCTCGCACTCGTCCCGGGGCTCGGTCCCGGCGATGTAGACCTCCTCCACCGCCCGCGGGCATGCCGCCACGGCCAGGCCGCCGCTCTCCGGGTCGATCCAGGCGAAGGCGACATCGTCCGGGAGCGGGAAGGAGAGACCCGAATCGGGCCGCACCCGCCGCACCAGGTCCAGCCAGATGGGAAGCGCCGCCTGGGATCCCTCCAGTCCCATGGGCCGGTTGTCATCCACGCCTACCCAGACCACCGCCAGGAAGTCGGGGGTGAACCCCACGAACCAGGCGTCCCGGCGCTCGTTGGTGGTCCCCGTCTTCCCCGCCACCTCGCCCCAGAGGCCGGCGGCGGCCACCAATCGCCCGGTGCCGGTGGCCACCACCTCGCGCATCAGGTCCACCGCCACGTAGGCTGCCGCCGGCGAGACGGCCTCTTTCGCCTGCGGGGCCGGGACCTCCAGGGGACGCCCTCGCCCGTCGGCGGCCCCGCGCAGCCAGCGCGGCTCGGGCCGGCGCCCACCCGCGGCCAGGGTGCTGAAGGCCACCGCCACCTCCAGCGGGCTGGCCTCGGCGGATCCCAGGGCCAGGGCGGGGACCCGGGGAATGTCCGGCGAGAAGCCGCACGCCACCGCCGTCTCCGCCACCCGGTCGATCCCCGCCTCCTGGGCTGCACGCACCGCGGGCACGTTGATGGAGCGCGCCAGCGCCTCGCGCACCGTGACCGGACCGCTGAACTGGCCGTCGTTGTTCCCCGGCGACCAGGCGCGACCGCCAGCGGTGAGGGTGAGGGGCGCGTCGTCCAGGATGGACGCCGCCGTCAGGCCGCCCCGGTGCCCGGCGGCGGCCGCCTCCAGCGCCGTCAGGTAGACGAACGGCTTGAACAGCGACCCCACCTGCCGGCGGGCGTCCACCGCCCGGTTGAACATGCTGGCGCCGAAATCCCGCCCCCCCACCATGGCCAGGACCGCGCCGGTGCGGGGGTTCAGGACCACCACCGCGCCCTGCAGGCCGGTGTCCCCCACCCGGCGCGACACGCGCCGGTCCGATTCCAGCCGCTCCAGGCCGTCGCGCAGCGCCCGGGCCGCGGCGGCCTGCAGGCGGGGCTCCAGGGTGGTGAAGAGCCGCAGTCCGTCGGTCTCCAGCCGGCCCCGTCCCAGCTCCCGGTCCAGGGTGCCCCGCACGTGGGCCAGGAAGTAGCCGGCCTCGGGCGGCTTGCTGCCGGTGGCGTCGGCCAGGGCCAGGGACCGGGCCCGGGCCCGCTCCGCCTGCTCCGGGGCGATGGCCCCGGCGGCGGCCATCCGCCCCAGCACCTCGTCCCGGCGCTTGCGGGCCACCTCGGGGCGGACCCACGGGTTGTAGCCGCCGGGCGAGCGGATCAGGCCGGCCAGGAGCGCTGACTGGGCCAGGTCCAGGTCCGAGGCATCCCGGCCGAAGTAGAAACGGGCCGCCTCGCCCACGCCGATGATGGAGACCGGCCCCTTCTGCCCCAGGTAGATCTCGTTGAGGTACAGCTCGAGGATCTCGTCCTTGGTGAGCATCGATTCCAGCATGGGGGCCATGACCAGCTCCCGCAGCTTGCGGGCCAGGGTGCGATCGTGGGTGAGGAGCACGTTCTTGATGAGCTGCTGGGTGATGGTGGATCCACCCTGGACCACGTCCCGTGCCCGCACGTCCCGCCAGAGGGCGCGCAGCATTCCCCGGGGGTCAAAACCGCCGTGGTCGTAGAACCGGCGGTCCTCCACCACCAGCACGGCCTGCACCAGGTCCCGGGGCAGCTCGGCGAGGCCCACCGGCGTCCGGGCCTGCTGCAGCGGACCGTGGAACGCGCCCAGCAGGCGCGGCTCCAGCACCAGGACGTCCAGGTCGCGCCCCCCGGGGAGGAGCTCGCAGCGCAGGATGCGATCGTTCCGGAAGCGAACGCGCGCCGGGAATCCGGCCACCACCCCCTCGGGGTAGCGGAAGCTGTTCAGGTGCACGTCCACGGTGGAGCCCCGGCGCCGGAACAGCCCCGGCGAGGTGGGCTCTCCCTCCATGGGGCGGTACCCGCGGCTCGTGAGCTCGGCCTGGAGCTCCGCCGGCGACAGGCGCAGACCCGGCGTGAGGCTCAGGGGGGCCGAGTAGATCTGGGAGGGGAAGCGGCCGGGCCGGTGGCTGAACCCGTTGCGCACCTGCACGTAGGTGACCGCCAAAAACAGGGCCGCTCCGGCGGCAGCCATCAGTGCCAGCCGCACGGCCCAGCGCCGCCGCCAGGATCGGCGGACCGGCGGAGTCCCTTCCCGGCGGCGGAGTATCCGCAAGCGCATGGGGTTCTTAGCCCGGGCTCAGTTCTTGCCTTCCAGGCTGTCCACACCGCCCAGCCCGGGGCCGGTGTTGTAGAACTTCTTCCCCTCGGGGCTGAGGGGATCGGGCATGGGCATGCCGGGCATCTCCCAGAGGTTGCGCTTGGGGGCCAGGCCGCCCGTATCGGGACCCTGCCGGTCGTCCTCGAAGGAGAAGATGGAGATCTCGTACCCCGAGTAGTCGGCGCGCCCCTTCCACTCCAGGAACGCCTTGCCCGTGAAGGAGGTCGCCACCCCCACGATGGGACCGATGCCAGGCGTGCTGAGCAGGCTGCTGCCCGTGTCGAAGCCGTCCAGGTTCACATTCGGGTTGAAGCCGAAGGCCTTGTTGGCGCCCACGGGCTTCTCCAGGCTCTTGCGGTAGGCATCGATGGTGGACTTGACCTTGTCGGCGTCGTACCCGGGGCTGCCCGGCGGGATGGTGAGGGCCTGGGCGTTCAGGTTCAGCGCCGTGGCCTGGTTGCTCCCCGCCGGCGCGCCCGGGGCGGTGCGGAACGAGCCCGAGGTGGACGGCCGGCCGTCGGACCGGAACAGCGTGGCCCCGTCGGGGGCCAGCCACAGCAGCACCCAGTCGCCGCCTGTGAGGGGATCCTTCCACTTCTTGCGCAGGAAGCGGCTGTTCCCCTTGGGCCCCGGTTCGTAGAGCTGCTGCAGGGTCGTGGGCAGGGCCCCGGTGTCCTTCTGGAAGCGCTGGATGGCCCGGGCGTACTGCTGGCCCCGGAAGATGAACTCGGCCTCCCGCTCCCGCTGGTAGATGGTGCTCCAGGCCTGCACCGCGCTGCCCATGAGGATCATCATGATGACCACGCCGATCATGATGACCAGGAGCACGGCTCCCCGCTCGCCCCCGCGGCCGGCCGGCGTGGGCCTCATCGGGTGCCCCCTCCCGCCGTCACGTCCACCAGGATGTCCAGGGTCCCGGTGGCCGCCGGCGTCTGGGTCGTCGCCGTCACGACCACCATGGTATCAGAGGTCACCTCCCCCGACTCCACCCGGTACGAGGCGGCCGCCTGGCCCACCGCGTCGGTGGTCTTCTGGGAGCCGGCGGGGTAGGACCCCACCGGGGCGGCGGTGAAGATCACCACCACCCCGTCCAGGGGAACGCCATCCTCGGTGACGGTGGCCGTGACCTGGATGGTCTCGCCTGGGTTCATGGTGGTCTTGGTGGCCTGCAGGTCGACCCGGACCACCGGGTCCTTGATGACCTTGCAGGCGGGACCTGCCAGGAGCAGCGCGGCCACCGCCACCACCGCCCACCGCGCCGCCGCCGCCCGGCGGCGGGCTTCACCACTCCGAGTAGGGCGAGCCATCCAGCGCCGCTCCCGTGGAGCCCGATTTCACGTCGAAGATCCCGGACTGCTCCTCGGGGTTGAGATCGTCCGGGGTGGAGTAGATGAGATCCCAGGTGTCCGTGCTCCCGGTCATGGGATCCACCGGGATGGTCCGTAGGTACCCCTCGTCCACCAGGTCCTCCAGGGTGTAGGGGTAGTGGGCCTTGTCGGCGTAGTACTGGTCGATGACGTCCCGCAGGGTGCTCAGGTTGGTCTTGAGGACCGCCTCCCGGGCCCGCTGCGGGGCGTTGGAGTAGCGGGCGGCGGCGATGCCGGCGATGATGCCGATGATGGCCACCACCACCAGCAGCTCGATGAGGGTGAAGCCGGCCTGGCGCCGGCTCCTGCGCGTGCTTCCCTGCGGCTCTCGCATCTACCAGTCCCTGTAGTAGCTCCCGTCCAGGGCCTTGCCATCGGACAGGGAGTAGACATCGAAGATATTCTCGTTGCCCCAGCTGCGCGAGTCGAACTCGTCCTGGTACGAGCGCATCCCCCACTCCGGCGAGTTGGTCATGGGGTCCTTGGGGATGCGGCGCAGGAACTTGCGCTTGGTGAGGCTGGCGTCGTTGAGCTGGACGCCCTCCACCAGCGTCTCCAGGTCGGGAGGGAAGCCCATGGCCTCCACGTCCTGGTCCGCGATGAGCCCCTTGTCGGCCATCTCCTTGTACTCATCGATGGCCGTGCGGATGATGCGCAAGGACCGGCGCAGTTCCAGCTCCTTCTGCCGCTGCACCGTCATCCGGGCCAGGGGGGCCACCGCCGCCGCCAGGATGGCCAGAATGGTGATGGCAATGAGGATCTCCAGGATGGTGACGCCAGACTGGCATCCGGTCCCGTGGGGGAGGCGACGGAGGGCTGGGGCTGGACGCTGCGGTCTCATGGCCTCACTGGTAGATGATGGTGAGCGTGCCGGTGGCGCCGGCGGCCGCCGCGGTGATGGTGACGTTGGATGGGCTGTTGTTGGTGCTGTTGAGGGTGGTCTGGGCCAGCCCGCCGCTGTCGGTGGTGGAGGTTGCCGGGTTGAAGGTCAGGGTGGGATCCGACGGGCTGGTGGACCAGGTCACCTGGGTGGCCCCCTTGGGCTGGCCGTTCTCGGTCACGGTGGCCTCCAGGTTCACCGGCAGCCCCCGGGTGGGGGAGGTGGTGGAGGTCTGGCGCACGGTGATGGCCACGCCAGTCCCCCCTCCGGGCAGCTCCACCTTGGGACCCACCTCGCAGGCGGCGGCGCCCACGGCCAGGGCCGCGGCCAGCAGCAGGCGCCAGCGCGGCGTCACTGGGCCCCTCCAATGGCCAGGGTCAGCCCCCGGAAGAGGGTGGGAAGCTCGTTGAGCCCCGGCGTGAACACCTTGTTGGCGAACGGGATGAGGCTGGTGCTCCCGGCGGCGCCGGCCTGGGGCAGGACCTCGAAGCGCAGGGTGCAGAGGATGCCGTTGCCGTCCACCCCGGCTCCAGCGCCTGCACCCAGGATGGCCAGCCCCACCGACAGGATCCCCGGCTGGGACTCGTCCCCCCCCACCAGGAAGCTGGTGTTGCCGCCGCTGGAGGCCAAAAACGGCCCCTGGGCCGAGCTGACGTACTTCAGGTGGGTGGGGTCGAACTGGAGCTTGAACGGGGTGCTCACCACGTTGCGGGCCTGGAAGATCTGCACCACCACGTCGAACTGCTGCCCCACGGCCGGAGCCGGGTTGGAGGGCTGCATGCTCAGCACCACCATCTCGGGCTTGTTCTCGGCGTCCTCGTCGCCTTCCTCACCCGAGGCATCGTCCCCGGGAGCGGGGCCGCCCCCGCCCTCGTCGTCGACGGGTGTCTCC
>JBFGDW010000129.1:0-8967 GCA_041580435.1 Candidatus Polarisedimenticolia bacterium
AGCGGGGCATCCCTTGGCCCGAGACAGTTCCCTTGAACAAACACTACAGACGAGCATTCCGCTAGCTTGCGTACTTCCTTGAGGAACCTGGTTTTCCCAACACCTGGTTCTCCCACCAAGAGGTACGCCCGATCCGAGGACGTCAGCTCGCCACGATGGTAAGGCGTTACTTTGTCGATTGCTTTTTGAATCTGTGCTAGGTCGCGGTGCCGACCCACTAGCGGCCACTGACTAGCGGTAGGCAGGCGAGAGTGGACTTTGGTCTGGCCATCTTGAGTGTGGCTTGAGAGTCCTAGAAACAGCTCACTGGCTGACTGGAGTCGGCGTTCGGGGTCGTTTTGAAGCAGTCTTTCAACCAATGAGCAAAGGTCGGGCGAGAGGTGGGGGGAGATCTCGTGGAGGGGCCTATGAGCTCCGCTACGTACCGCATCAAATACGCTTTTCTTGGTCGTCCCGGTAAACGGGAATCGTCCGGCCAGCACGCGATAGACTAGAACCCCGAATGAGAACAGATCACTTCTACTATCAGCAGGTTGGCCTTCGATGACCTCTGGTGGGGTGTAGAAGGGAGTCCCTGCTGCTTCTCCTGACAGCAACAGGCCATCAGCGCCGGAAAGGCCCATATCCATTAGGACAACGCGAGGCTCTCCATGTGTACGATCGACCAGCAGGTTCTCGGACTTGATGTCGCGATGGGCGATGCCATTCTGGTGTAGGTATGCGAGCACGCCAGACGCTTGCTGCAGTAGTGCAAGAGTCGTTGCTAGTGGCAGGTCTTCGGCCGCGGACAGGAAGGCCTGCCCCGGTACCAGTTCCATTGTTAGGAAGGCGGGCTTGATCCCAGGTAGTGCAAAGAGGTCGTAGACTTTGACTAGATTGGGATGGCAAAGGTCGGCCAAGGTTCGGAATTCATGGCGAAGATGATGAGTGGCCTCCTCACTGGCGTCCTCGCGCACGGCCTTGGCTGCCAGGGTGGCAACTGGTTTAGCCAGGAGATCCTGTACTTCGAAGACCGTACTGGAAGCGCCGCGGCCGATTTCGCGGACGATCTCAAAGCGGTATAGGAGAAGTGAGTTAGTGCGCATCGATTCCTCCGGACAATCTAGGTTGCAGCCCAAAGGGAGGCAATTTGGGGGAAGTCTTGATCCGGGATTCCGAATCGACTGATTGAATACTAGTTAAATGTCACAGAATGAACATTATAAGAGCAAAAAGCTGGTTGAAGTCTCGAAATGAGTCTTTCATCCGTCAAGCTGCGAGGGACAAGGTGATACGAGCCTTGGCGATACAAGTCGCTGAATTGTAAGGGTTTGCTTTCTGCCGTTAGATCGCAATCACGGTTGGCACGTCGCTTGAACTATCGATTGCCGTGAATCAGGGGTCGGATGGCCTGGCTCCAAGACGAGCAGCAAAGCGACGGGAGGCTGAAATGAAGAACTTCTCGAAGATCACGGCGACGGCGGCGATCCTGGCAGCCCTGGCGATCGGCACCATGACTCCGGTCTCGGCCGGCATCATTGGTAGCGACCGCTACAACAGCACGACTTCCCTGGGCAGCAGCCTGAACTCGGACCTCTACGGGGTGGCTTACAGCTTCTCCCCGCGGATGGCGAGCTTCCTGGTCCGGAGCGGCCTGCTCCGCTAGTCAGCCGTCAGGCAGGGGGGCAGCCCCCATGAGTACCGAGAGAGCCAGGTAACCCTGGCTCTTTTTTTGCCCGGCCTGGAAAGTCGCCCAGTTGGGAGGATGCTGTACGATGACCTCGTGGCGACTGGACCATCTGACAGACCGGACCCCCTCCACGGACACAGGGGCCGAATCCTGCTGGTGGACGATGACCCCGCCCAGGTGATGCTCGCCAGCGAGATCCTGGAGCCGGACGGGCACGACGTTCGGACCGCCCTTTCAGGCGAGGAAGCGCTCAAGGCGCTGGGCTCGGAGCCAGCCGACCTGGTGGTCGCGGACCTGATGATGCCGGGCATGAACGGTTTCGACCTTCTCCGCGAGATCCGGGAGGCGTGGCCCGAGCTGCCCGTCATCTTCCTCACGGGACACGACGATGTTGCGAGTGCTGTCTCGGCCATCAAGGAAGGCGCCGAGAACTACGTCACCAAACCGTTCGACGTCGACCGGTTCCGTCTGATTATCGCGCGGGCCCTGGAGCGGAAAGCGCACCGGGATGACAATGCCAGGCTGAGGGAGATCGTCCGCAGCCGGAGGGGTTCTTTCGGCACCATCCTGGGCAGTTCCGCCGTCATGCAGGATCTGTACGATCAGATCGAGGTTGTTGCGCCCACTGACAGCACTGTACTGCTACTGGGTGAATCAGGAACCGGCAAGGATCTCACGGCACGGGAGATTCATCGACGATCCACTCGTACCG
This sequence comes from Candidatus Polarisedimenticolia bacterium, assembly GCA_041580435.1. Lineage (GTDB taxonomy): Bacteria > Acidobacteriota > Polarisedimenticolia > SMYD01 > SMYD01 > JBFGDW01. The sequence goes on from JBFGDW010000129.1 coordinate 2,382, forward strand.
ATGGGCCCTTTCTGGCTGTGAATTGTGGCGCCCTGCCGGGCAACTTGCTGGAAAGCGAGCTATTCGGGCACGAGAAGGGCGCCTTCACGGGTGCCACGGCAACCAAGGTGGGTCTGTTCGAGGCAGCGAACGGCGGGACGATCTTTTTGGACGAGATCGGGACGACGAGTGAGAGTACTCAGAAAAGTTTGTTGCGCGTGCTGCAGGAGCGCGAAGTAAGGAGGGTCGGAGGGACGCAATCCCACCCCATCAACGTCCGCGTGATCTCGGCGACGAACTCCAATCTCCAGGAAGCCATGGCCCAGGGCAGCTTCCGATCTGACCTCTACTTCAGGCTCAGTGGCGTGATCCTCAATCTGCCTCCCTTGCGTGCGCGCGAAGCGGACATTGCCAGCCTCGCGGAGCACTTCCTTGCACAGACCTGTCACCGGCACAACAAGCCCATGCTCTCTTTCTCTCCCCGGGCCATGGAGCGGTTGGGCCGCTACCACTGGCCCGGCAACATCCGCGAGCTCGAGAATGTCATCGAGAGGGCCGTCATCTTCGCCCAGCGCAGCATCATCGGCCCGGGGGACCTGCAGCTTCCAGGGCCGGGAGGCGGGGTGCCCAGCCCGGAGCTGGCCCTCGATGCCATCGTGCGCGACCATCTGACCCAGGTGCTTGAGCGCTGCGGGGGAAACAAGAGCCAGGCTGCCAAGCTTCTCAATGTTCCGAGGACGACCCTCTACAAGCTCCTGAAGAAGCACGGACTCTCCGGAAACATTTCCGAAGCGTGACCCGCCGACAATTCCTGTCACTCACCTAAACAGCTGTGATGTAACGGTTTGTAGGGCCGAATCTGAGTGACTGGCCCGCGCTGACCTCCGGGGGACACTCCGTGACGGTTCAGCTAAACCCACGCATTAACTAGGTTTGTTTTTCTGGAGGAAAGAACCTCCAGGAACATGTCGCCCGGGCGTCACTTTCTGCGGCCCTGAGCAGGGCAAAACGGCCATTGGGCCGATTCGCGATCTGAGCACGTAATGGGAAGTGCTTTTTTTACAAAGGCTTCCGCTGGCCTTCCCCCCTGCCGCCAGGGCGTGGCACGTCCGTTGCTCTTGCCGCCGACGTCGCCAAGCACGCGAGGGAGGAATGGGGAAGCAGATGCGAACCGCAACCAGCAGCGCCGAACCGACGACGGTCCTGGTCCTCCGGGGCGGTGCTGCTGACCCTGCGCGGCAAGAACACGTCGCCCAGCAACTCGGGCAAGGCTGCGTCGAGATGGACGAGGACTCGGCGGTTGCCGTCCTGAGGACAGACCCCTTTGCGGTCAGTGCCGTTGTCCTCTCGGGTGACGGCGGCTCGCCCGTGACCGCGGCCGTCCTGGAGTCCATCAAAGCCGCCGCCCCGCGCATCCCCATCGTCTTTCTCGACGAGCGGGAGTCTCCCGAATCCGAGCTGAGCATCCGCAGGACGGGTGTCCACTACTACTCCCACCTTCCTCTCAACCGGGCCGAGATCGGGTCGGTCCTGGATAGCCTGCGGAAGGTGAGTGGCCGGAGGGAAGCCGGTCAGGCCACACCGTCCGAACATCACACAGGTTCCACCACTGGCAAGGGGGAGGAACGCCATGCCTGAACGTACCGGACGTCTGAAAACCCTCGACGGCGTCATCATGCTGAACCCAGACGGCTGCCCCGCGGCCGGAGCGTTTCCCGAGAACGTCTGGGTCGTCATGGGCCGGGAAAGTGATCGCATCGAGGACTTCTTCGGCCCCAGCGCCGACGTGCTGACTGCGGCGCTGGAATCACCAGATGAGGCCGCGGACACCCGGTACTGCGTGGGCTTTGATTCGGCGCGAGAGCAGATGGTCATGAATGGAGGCGGGGCATACCCCGTCTACGTGTCTGGAATCCTACGAATGCACATGAGAGGCCTTCAGAGATGAAGAATTCCGCCCAGATGGGAGAAGACATGCTGGAAACCACCACATCCAATGCTCCGAATTCCGAGACCGAGCTTGGAAAGCTGGGCTTCATCCGGCTTTCCCACCAGGACGTCCAGAGCAGCCTGCGGCAGATCAACGGGCGCCTCACACGCGAGATCCTTAACTCTCCAGACACTTTACGGGTCATCGATCTCGAGGACGCCCCTGTACCCATCAGCACCCGCCGGTTCTGTGAGCTGATGGCGCCCTATCTCTGCATGAACTAGTCAGCACACCCCCCTCTCTCCCTCGAAAGGGCCGGAGCGACCGTCGCGCCGGCCCTTTTTTTCGTTTAGAACAGCCGCAACCCCCCCAGGGTCCCGTGCGTATCTCAACCGCGGGGACTTGCCGGTACGCCCTGTGTCAGCTATCCTGCTAACGCGCAGAAAAAACAGGACTTTGCGCATGCGAGGAGCGCCATGGATCCGAAGCAGGGAGGCACCAAGCTGAGACGGAGCATCGCCGTGGCCGCGGTCGTCCTGACCCTTGCCTTGCCGGCCATCCCCGGCCGCGGCTGGGATGCCTCCTCCAGGCCACCCCTGCCGGGTACGGCCTCGGCCGTGTTCCACTTCGACCTGCAGAGGCTACGCCAGTCGGACCTCTATCGGGACGTGGAAGGCCAGGTGGGCGTCTTCGCCCGTAGCAACGAGAAGCTCCAGATCTTCCTGGAAGCCACGGGGCTCGCCGAGGCGGCGGGCTCACTCTCCGGGTTCACCCTGTACTCCTTCTCGCACCCAACGTCGCCGCAGGACTTTGCCGGCATCCTTTCCAGCGGGTTTGGAACCGAAACCCGTCAGCGTCTCGAACAGGCCTATGCCCCCGTGGCGCGCCATATCAAAGGGCGCGTCATCATGCCCGTGGTTCAGACACCCGAGATGGAAGTGGTCATGTCGTTCCTGGACGCGGGGCACCTCGCCTTTGGCACGTCGGGCGCCGTGGAAACGGTTGTCAGCGCGCCGGCCGACGAGCCCGGGATGCTGGCGGCCTACAAGCGGACCGTGACACGCCGGCCCATCTGGGGGGTGATCAACGCCAAGCAAGTGCTTCAGGCTCTCGCGGACACGGCCGCGGAGACGGGGGACGGCGGGGGGCCTCTCCAGGCATTTCAAGACAATCCGGCGCTGCGATCGGTGCTGTCTATCGGCTTCTCGGTGGACCTGGGGAGGGACGTCTTCGTGGAGTTCCGGGCCTTCACCGACACGGCGGAAAACGCGCGGTTGCTGGCCGACGCAGTCAAGGGAGCCGTGGCCCTGGGCCAGATGGGAGTGTCCCAGAGCAGCGACCCGGACCTGGTTGAGTTCTTCCGCGGCGTGGTGGCCGAAGCGGAGCGGGACAGCGTTTACGTCTCCTTCGCCGTCACCAACGCACAGATCGAGAAGCTGCGCGGCGGCCAGGATCTCTTCGCGGACCTGATCCCGGACTGATCACTCCTGGGGCGCCGGGTCCGAGTCGGGAAGGAAGACCCGCCGCAGGTCTCTCCGGCGGATGCCCGTGGCCACGAAGACCAGCAGGAAGACCGCGATCAGATAGAGGTACAGCACCGGCTCTGAGGGGACCACCACGGTCCCATCGGGAGTTCCCAGTCGCGGCATGATCCCCGACGTGAGCAGGTTGTTGGTGGCGTGAACCAGGCCGCAGAAGATCACGTTGCCGGTGAGAACCAGCAAATACCCGAACAGGAATCCAGCCGCCACGGCGTAGGCGAACCCCTGGTAGGACTCAGCCAGGGGCGCTCCGAACTGGAAGTGCTCCACTCCAAAGCCCAGGGCGATGAGGGCGATGGCCACCGCCTGCCCGCTCCGGGGATTGGTGAGGCCCAGGGAGGCGGTCAGGCTGGCAAGCTCCCTTTGCAGCAGGCCGCGGTAGTAGAACTCCTCGGCCATGGCCCGGACGCACTGGCCGGCCGCCAGGGCGAGGGCGGCCCCGCCCACTGGGAAGAGGAGCGTCGGCCGGGGGTTCCATCCCATGACCGCGATGACCAGCGTGGCCAGCAGCCCGTAGGTGACCGCCAAGGCCAGGAACTGGAGGTACACAGCGCTCTTCATGCGCAGAGCGCTGAAGAAGTCCGCGAAACGCACACCCCGCATCAGCGGCAGGAGCAGGAGCACGGCTGTGCACATCCCGGCGCCGATGAGGGCATGGATCCAGGACGAGAGATGCATGCGGACCAGCCGGAGGCCCACGGCGTGGTCCAGCAAGGCCTCGTAGAGGGTGATGGACAGGACCTTTTCATAGACCAGGGCGACCAGGAGCGGTGCAAGCGACGCCAGGGCGACCTGGCCCCGTGGCTGGCGAGCCGCCGCGCCGCGGGATGCCGGGCTGGCAACCAGAACGAGGAACAGGATGACCAGGAATGCGTACAGAGGACTGCGGACGGGCCAGGGCAGGGGCGTCCAGTCGGGGATGAACTCGTGGAGTTGCCGGATAAGGCTGGACCCCAGCAGCGTGAACAGGATGAGGCCCCAGGCCAGCGGACGGGAGACGGTCACCTGGTGAATATAGGGGCAAAGAGGGGACTTTTCGAGCCTGCCGCCGGGTCCGGGTGCTATACTCCTGCTGCGCCAGAACCGGGCCGCCCGGCCACGGGCCACGCGGCCAAATGACCAGGGAGTGCCATGAACTGGCTGGCCCGCGTCATCATCCAATCAGCCGAAAAAGAGTACAGCCGCGCCACCAAGTCGTTCTTCACCACCTGGGGCTTCATCCTGTTCGAGCTCCTGGTGCCGGCGGGCTTCCTGCTTCTGGGGTTCTTTCTGGAGCGGGGGCTCGGAATCCACCGCATCCTGAGCCTGGAGTTCCAGCTCGATGCCGGCGTGCGCGCGGCGCTCTTCATACCGGTCCTCGTCCTGGGTCAGGTGTTCATCATCTGGACGGCGGTGCACCAGCTCCGCTATTCAGGCGGCACGCCGGCGTTCAAGGCGCCGCCGAAGAAACTGCTCGTGGCCGGGCCGTACCGGCTGTGCCGCAATCCCATGGTCTTCGGCTACCTGGTCTACTACTACGGCCTGGCGTTTCTCCTGGCCTCGCCCACCGCGCTGTTCGTTTTGTTCCCGGCCTTCAATCTTCTCGCCCTCTACGTGATCATCAACGTGGAGGAGGTGGAGCTCGAGGAGCGCTTCGGTGCCGATTACCTGGCCTACAAGACGACGGTGAACCGGCTGATCCCGGTCCCGCCACGGTGGCGCCGGTTCCTGGGAGGCCGGCGCCGCGACGAGGGCGCGCAGCCCGGCGCGCCTCTGGAGGACGAGGGCTAGCGCCCAGGTCCGCCACCCAGGGCCAGCTCCGGAGCTAGCTCCTCCACCGTGACCGCGTACCCGGTCAGCCAGCCCGGGCCCCCGGCCAGGGAGCGCGTGGACCCCACAAGAGCATCCCCGGCCCAGACGGGTCCGGCTGCCGAGTGGCGATCGCGCTCGTTGAAGCGCTCCCGCCCCAGTACCTGCCCATCGCGAAGGTCCACCACCGTGATGACCGTCGCCAGGGGGGGTGAGATGACCGCCAGGCCGTCGCGGACGGCAGGGGGGGAAACGACCCTGGCGCCAGCGTCCGCGGTCCAGGCCAGGTGCCCGTTGCGCCGCCGCAGGGCATAGACCAGGTTGTCCATGGCCCCAGCCAGGACCAGCCCCTCGCGCACGCGGGGCGGCGCGGCGCACTCGGCCGCCAGGCGGGCTGTGTAGCGGCGCCGGCCTCTCTCCAGGCCCAGGGCGACCAGCTCGCGGCGTGCCGTTCCGATGTAGGCGTTCCGGCCATCGGCGACCGGTGCCGTCCGGGGAGCAGCGCCGAGCTTCCGGCGCCACACCGTTCTGCCGGTGCTCAGGTCCAGGCCAAGGAGGAGGCCCTCCTCGCATCCCGCCAGGATCTTCCCGGCGCCAGCACCCAGTGGGACAGCCACCCGGCAAATGGGCTGGGCACGCCAGCGGTGGACGCCGCTCTCCAGCTCGAAGGCCTCGATGACGCCGCTGCCCAGGGCCAGAACGGCAGCGTTGCGCGAGAGAGTGGGCCGCTGGAGCGGCGCGGAGGCTAGGGCAGACTCCCACAGGACCCGCCCATCCTGGGCCGCCAGCACGACCAGCCGGTGGGTGGTGACCACGGCGATACGCCCCGCCAGTCCCACAGGCGGGTGGAGGATCTCGCCGTCCAGACTCTGCTCCCAGACCAGCCCTCCGTCCTCGGCCCGAAGAGAGCGCACCCGGCCCTCCCGGACCGCATAGACGATGCCACCCGGCCCGGCCAGCAGGCCGTCGATGACGGTCCCTTCCGAGGGAGTCTCCCAGCGGGCTGTGAGCCGGGCCTGGCGAGGCGGGTAGAGGGGCGGCTCCACCCGCTCCCCGGGCCGTGAGGGGTTCTCCAGCACGATGGGCCGGACCTGCGCCCCGGCCGGACCAGCCAGGCCCGCCGTCAGCGCCAGGACCGTCACGGCGCCGAGGAGCCTGCTCCCGTGGAACCAGGTGGGGACGGCGAGAGGATAGGGCATGGCGCGAGAGGATAACACGCGAATTGCTGGCCTCCGGGGGCTGTGTTAATCTCCCCGCCCGGCCGTCCCACCCTGGCCAACCGGGAGGCAACTTGTACCGCGCCGTGGAAGCCACCCGGGATATCCTTCCCGGTGAAATCGAGCGCTGG